>NZ_JAIZRS010000013.1:0-209946 GCF_020419985.1 Burkholderia sp. AU32262 | reverse complement strand
CGAGCGTCGCCTTCGCGCTGTTCAGCGCCGCGATGTACGGCGCCGGATCGATCTTGTAGAGGCGCTGACCGGCCTTGACGTCGGTGCCTTCGGTGAATTCACGGCGCAGCACGATGCCGTCGACCCGTGCACGCACTTGCGCGACGAGGAATGCGCTGGTGCGGCCCGGCAGGTCGGTGAAGACCGGTACGGCTTGCGGCTGGACGGTAACGACGCCGACTTCCGGTGTTTGCGGCGGCGGTGCCGATTCTTTTTTTCCGCAGGCAGCCAGGAAAACGGCAGCCGTTGCGGCAGTGATTAAGCGGTATGGAACCCGTTCGACGCGCATGGAGCGACCTCTCACAATTAGACGACCTTCAATGGGAATCATCAGATCTCCTCATGGCCCTGACGCGCGGCGGACCTGCAGCTTCCTGTCCGCCGCGGATGCGGACGCGTGTTGCGGGTGTGCGTTGCACCCTGCGGAGCGTTCGTGTGCCGAACTGCTTCCGAAAAAGAACGGCGAGCCCGCGCCTCCGGCGGGATCGCGTTGCCATGGATTCGGCCAGACCGCTAGCGCGCGGGTCGAAATGCGGCGCCGGCGAATTCGATGAACGCGCGCGCGGCAGCCGGCAGACGCGCGGCACGCGCATGCGCGAGCTTCAGCGTGACGGGCGCGAGCGGGTGGACCGGGGCCACGCGCACCAGCGTGCCGGCCGCCAGATCGGCATCGACGAGATACGCGGGCAGCACCGCCGCGCCCATGCCGGCGACGGCGAGTCGTCGCACCATCTCGAGATGGCCGACGCCCGTATTGCCGGGTGCTACGCCGGATCGAATCCCGGCCGCGCGGTCGTCGTCGGCCGCGGCCCGCTCCAGCCGCACGGCCGCGATGTCCGGCCAGTCGCCCGACGCAGCCGCGCCGCCGTGCGCGGCGACGTAAGCCGGCGCCGCGACGCGCACGGATTCGTACGCAGTCAGCGTATGCAACGCATGCGCGCCGGACACCGGCATGCCATCCGTCAGGAACGCGACGTCGATGTCCTCGGCGGTCAGGTCGACATGGGCATCGGTCAGCGTCACGGTCGGCCGCACGTCCGGAAACCGGTGCACGAAACGATCGAGCAACGCGCTCAACTGGCTGAGCCCGAACGCAACCGGCGCGGCCACGCGCAATACGCCTTCCGGCTTGCTGCCCATCGCGACGAAACGGCCGTCGATCTCGTCGATCGCACCGAGGATCCGCTCGACGCGCGCGAGATACAGTTCGCCGATTTCGGTCAGCGACTGATGGCTCGTGCTGCGTTGAAGCAAACGCGCGCCGAGGCGCGTCTCGAGCGCTTCGACGAGCCGGCTCGCCATCGCCGTCGACACGCGCAAGCGCGTCGCCGCCCGACGAAACCCGCCTTCCCTTGCCACCGTCACGAATGCCCGAATCGATTGAAGTTGGTCCATTTCTCCGGATTCCCCTGCGCGCACGACTGCCCGTATACCTGCACCGGACGCCGCGCCGCGCGCCGGCCCGCATCGAGCCGGCCAATGCGGCGGCCCCGACGCCGGCTCATCCGGATCGGTCGGCCCGTGCGCGACAGGCGCGATCCGGCTTGCAACGGACGCAAACCGGCCTCGGCAAGCCCGATGCACGATCGTTCAATAGCAGTCCTGAGTCTTTCCCGGCGATTCGCCGCGGCGACGCACGCGACAAGGCCGGCGGCGACCGCGCATCACGCGCACGGTATTGCCCGCGCCATCCGGGCACGCTGAATCGCATTTCTTCAGCAGGTGCAATGGTAGGGAAATCGCCGGGAAATGGCTTGCCCGATCCTGCGATTGTTTTGCCTTAATTTCCGAATTTGTGCACCGCACACCGTGCAACGGCGCGTGACGCATCCGTCGAGCATGCAGGTCCGGATGATCGGGCTAATTTCGGACAGGTTTAGGCAATCCCGCGCACGCAACTTCACAGTACGATTGATCGCCGTGCCAGCACCTCGACAGGGGACGGCAGCCGCGCATCGCATCGCCCACTCCGTCAACCGCTCATGCAACATGGAAATCGACGCCCGAACGCCACCGCAACCGCGCACGCCGTCGGATCATGATGGTTGGTCGCCAGCCCGGTCGCCTGCGGCCCGGCTCGCGGCGCTGATCGCCGCGTACGCGCCGCACGACGGCATGTTCGACCTCCCGCTGCGCGGCATGCGCATCGCGCGTGCTTGCGCGCCGCCGGCGCAGTGGAGCCACGGCGTGCACCACGCGTGCCTGAGCATCGTCGGGCAAGGCGCGAAGTCGATGCGGGTCGGCGACGATACCTACACGATCGACGCATCGCGGATGCTGGTCGCAACCGCCGACCTGCCCGTGACCGGACGCGTGACGCGCGCGAATCCGGCCGAGCCGTTCCTTTACGTGCAGCTCGCACTCGATCCGCATCGCATCGCGGCGCTCACGCCGCGCGTGTTTCCGCGCGGGCTGCCGAAAGCCGTCGACTGCCGGGCACTCGCGACGCACGACGCGACGCCGGAAATCGTCGACGGCATCGCCCGGCTGATGCACCTGATCGCGCAACCGGACGACCTCGATCTGCTCGCGCCGCTGATCGTCGACGAAATCCTGATCCGGCTGCTGCGCGGCCCGTCGGGCGCGCGCGTCGCGCAGATCGGCGACGCCGGTTCGACCACCCAGCGCATTTCGCGCGCCGTCGCCTGGATTCGCGACCATTACCTCGACCCGATGGCGGTCGACTCGCTCGCGCGGCAGGTGGGGATGAGCCCGTCGACCTTCCACCATCACTTTCGTGCGGTCACGTCGATGAGCCCGTTGCAATGCCAGAAGGTGCTGCGGCTGCAGGAAGCGCGCCATCTGATGTGCCTCGCGTCAATGGACGCGCGGCAGGCGTGCCGAAGTGTCGGCTACGTGAGCGCGTCGCAGTTCAGTCGCGAATACGCGCGGCTGTTCGGCGACGCGCCGGGCCGCGACGTCGCGAGGCTGCGCGACGAAGCCGTGCCGCTGTCGCGCGTCATACCGTGAATGGATATCGCGTGCGAGGCGGCGGTTCGTCACCTGCTCGATCGTCGGGCGGCTGCGCCCTCACGCGAATCAGGCATGACGGGACGCGCAGCAAGCATTCGATGCAGCCTCGTCGGCGGCCAGCATTTCGGGCACGCACTCCCGCAGGAAATCGACGAACGTGCGGATCTTCGCATCGAGATACTGACGCGACGCATACAGCGTGTAGACCGTCAGCTTCTGCAGCCGGTAATCGGGCAGCACGCGCACCAGTGCGCCGCTCGCGAGCGCGGGCAGCGCCGCGGACATCGGCAGCGAGCCGATCCCGAGCCCCGCGCGCAGCGCGGCGCCGAGCGCATCGGCGATATTCACTTCGAAATCCGGTACCGGCAGCTCGAACGTTTCGCGGCCGTTCGGGCCGTCGAGATGCCAGCGGTCGCGCGGAAAGAGCGGCGTGACGAGCCGCAGGCACGCATGCCCGGCGAGATCGCTCACCGTGCGCGGCGTGCCGCGCGCCTTCAGGTAGGCAGGCGACGCGCACAGCACGCTGCCCACGTCGCCGAGCCGCTGCGATACCAGCCCGGAATCGGGTAGCTCCGTCGTGCTCAACTGCAGCGACACGTCGTAGCCTTCGTCGATGATGTCGGGCACGTGCTGCGACAGCGTCAGCTCGACTGCGACGGACGGATAGCGCTCGCGGTAGCGCACGACCGCAGGCACCACGTAGGACTGGCCGAAACTCGTCGTCGCATGAACGCGCAGTCGTCCGGACGGCTTCGCCTGTGCATCGGCCGCCTCGGCTTCCGCTTCGTCGATATAGCCGAGGATGCGCTGGCAGCGGTCGAGATAGCGCTGCCCGGCGTCGGTCAGCGCGATGCGGCGCGTGCTGCGGTTGAGCAGGCGCGTGCGCAGATGCGTTTCGAGTTGCGCGACCGAGCGCGACGCGTAGGCCGTCGTGATGTCCAGACGCTGGGCCGCGCTCGTGAAGCTGCCCTCCTCCGCGACCCGGACGAAAATGCGCATCATCTGTAACGTGTCCATCGACCTGTTCCCGGGGATTGTCACGTCGCACCGCCGTGCAGCCACGGTGCCGACAACGCCGGCACACGCCGGTCCGGCGCGAATTGTGCGGAACAGTACAGCAGCGTCGCAGGCGTGTCCAGTTCGTCGTAGGCGGCGTGATCCGGCTGCCGAATCGTGCTGCCGGGCGGCTCGCCGGACGGCATCGGGACCGTGCATACACGCGTATCGGACGTACCGACGGGCCAACGGCATCGACCGCCGAAAACGACCCGCAAACCGTCATGCCGCCAGCCGCTCGATTCGCGCCGTTCGCATCTCGCGCGTTACGCAGCGCCCGCCGCATCGAACGGATTGCGCAACACGATCGTGTCGTCGCGCTCCGCGCCGGTCGTGATCATCGACACCGGCGCACCCGCCACGGCCTCGATGCGCGCGATGAAATCCCGCGCGGCCCGCGGCAGTGCCGCACGCTCGCGCACACCCTTCACGGAGCCTTGCCAGCCTTCGAACCGTTCGTAGAGCGGCTTCGCGCGCGACTGCGCATCGAGGCTCGCGGGCAGATGGTCGACGCGCGCGCCGCCGAATTCGTAACCGACGCACAGCTCGATCGATTCGAAACCGTCGAGCACGTCGAGCTTGGTGAGCGCCAGCGAATCGATGCCCGAAATCCTGACGGCCTGGCGCAGTTGCGCGGCGTCGAGCCATCCGCAGCGGCGCGGCCGGCCCGTGTTGACGCCGAACTCCTGTCCACGCGCGCGCAGCGTTTCGCCGGTGGCGTCGGTCAGCTCGGTGAGGAACGGGCCGCCGCCGACCCGCGTCGCATACGCCTTCGTGACACCCAGCACGTGGCCGAGCTTCGCCGCACCGAGCCCGGTGCCCGCCGCCGCGGCCGACGCCACGGTGCCCGACGACGTCACGAACGGATACGTGCCCCAGTCGATGTCCAGCATCACGGCCCGCGAACCCTCGAACAGAATGCGCTCGCCGCGGTCAGTCGCGTCGTTGAGGTCGGCCCAGACCGGACGCACGAACGGCAAGATCTTCGGTGCGAGCGCAACGAGTGTCGCCAGCATCGCGTCGCGATCGTACTCGTCGAGCCCCAGGCCGCGGAACCACGCGTTGTGATGATCGACCAGCACGTCGAGCCTGGCGGCGAGCCCGTGCAGTTCCGCGAGATCGCCGACGCGCAGCCCGCGACGCCCGACCTTGTCCTCGTAGGCCGGCCCGATTCCGCGCAGCGTGGTGCCGATGGGCTCGCGGCGCAGCCGCTCCTGTGCCTGGTCGATCGCGCGGTGAATCGGCAGCACCAGCGTCGCGTTCTCCGCGATCGACAGGTTCTCCGGCGTCACCGGCAGCCCGAGCGCGGCCATCCGCCCGATTTCCGCGAGCAGCGCTTCGGGGTCAAGCGCCACGCCGTTGCCGATCACGCCGCGCTTGCCGCGCACGATACCGCTCGGCAGCAGCGCGAGCTTGTACGTGTTGCCGTCCACGACGAGCGTGTGCCCCGCGTTGTGGCCGCCGTTGTAGCGTGCGACGAGATCGGCCTGTGCCGACAGCCAGTCCACGACGCGCCCCTTGCCTTCGTCACCCCATTGGGCGCCCACGACCACCACGTTCGGCATGCTCCGCACTCCATGTGAGAAATTCAGACACTCGTTCGGCCGAATCGGCCGTTTATGTGCCATATTGGCGCAGCAGGAACACCCGATCAACCGATTAAACCTGAACCATCGTGTGAGTAAATTTCACACGAAACGATGCAATGGCCCGACGTCTCCCTCCGTTGAATTCGCTGCGCGCGTTCGAAGCCGCCGCGCGGCTCGGCAGCTTCACGCAGGCCGCCGACGAGCTTTGCGTGACGCACGGCGCGATCAGCCGGCACGTGCAGCAACTTGAAGCGTGGCTCGGGCGGCCGCTGTTCGAACGCCACAACCGGCGCGTCGAACTGACAGCGTCCGGACGCGCGTACCTCGCCGAGGTCGGTGCATCGTTCGACCGGATCGCGCTCGCCACCGCGCAGCATTTCGGCCACGCGCAGCAGCGCGTGTTGCGCGTCAGCGCGCCTGCGACGTTCTCGCTGCGCTGGCTCGTCCCGAAGCTGTCGTCGTTCCAGGTCGCGCATCCGGCCATCGAGGTGCGGCTGTCAACGTCGAACGAGCCGATCGAAAAGTTGCGCGACAAGGTCGATCTGATCGTTCGCGGCGGCGCGCAGGCCGTCGACGGATACGTCGCGGAGGAATTCCTGTCCGAAGTCCGGCTGCCGGTGTGTGCACCGAAGTTGCTGGAGGGCCGGTCGCTGGATACGCCCGCCGATCTCGCCGGCTTCACGCTGCTGCACGCGGCGACCTATCCGGGCATGTGGCCGGAATGGTTCGCGGCCGCCGGGCATCCGAATCTCGTCCCGCGGCACTCGCTCACGCTCGAGCATTTCTACCTGACGTTGCAAGGCGCGCTCGACGGGCTCGGCGTCGCGATGGGACCGATCGCGCTCGTCGCCGACGACATCGCCGAAGGCCGGCTCGTGCAGCCGTTCAGCGAACCTGCGCTGCCGCCGTGGCGCTACTTCACGTATGTGGCGTCCGCGCGAGCGGATGACGACGCCGTACGCGCGTTCAAGGACTGGCTGAAGGTGGCGGGGAGCGCGACTGCGTCGGACGGGCAGGATTGATCGCACCCGCCCGCGGGGCGTGCATCGTCACGACATACAGGATTCCGAATTAAATGGAATAAACCTGCCGAACGTTCTTGCCTTCACGCATCGCGTGATCGCGATGCACGCGGCAAGCCGCGGATCGAGCCGCGGCTTGCCGCCGAACGACGCTTACTGGCTTGCCGCACCGGCGGCCTTCTTCTCCGCGTTCTGCAGGTTCTGCGGATAGTTCGGATCGTTGGCCGCCGGCTTGTAGCCGGCGTCTTCGAGTTTCTTCAGTTCGGCGTTGTTCTTCGCACGCGCGGCCTTGCGCTCGGCTTTGCGTTTAGCCCTGGCCGCCTTGCGCGCTTCGCTCTTCGCTGCCTTCGCGTCCTGTGCAGCCGGCGCGCTGGCAGCATCGGTCTGCGCAAACGCAGGAACCGCCGAGCCGAACAGGAAAGCGGCTGCAGTAGCAGCCAACGTGAGTTTTCTGATCTGGATTCGCATCGCTGAACTCTCTTTTTTGATAACTATCACGGTTTGAAAGACCATCGAGATACCGCCCCCGCCCTGATCGATCGTCATGTCGCGATCAGGACCTGTGCATCATAACCGTGTCGCAAAAAATGTGGCGCGAACGTGACGACGGAATCGGGATACACGTATGGGAGACAACACGGTTTCCGCGGTCGGTGACGGGAGGAGTCGTATGCGATACGGCGCGACGCGCCGACGGCCGTTTCACCGGTGGTGATATCGATGCGCGCATGCGCGACGTGAAGATCGTCGTCCTTGCTCGATCACCGCAACAGCAGTCGATCCGTACGTCGCATCAGCGGGCGATGCGGCTCGAGCGGCGGTTTCTCCCATAAACGACCACGATTCGGTTCGTCGGCGATCGAGACGACTATGGTGCGTCGTTGCGGTGGGCGGTAATGGGTCCCGCACGCTTCGCGGCATCGTGATGCAGAAAGTACCTGTGGAGGCAAGACGCTTCGTCGATTGGCAGGTCTGACGGGAAAGGTGGGGTTGCGTGAACGGCGAAGACGTCGGTCCGACTGATTGCAGGAATGCACGGGAACCCGATATGAACGAGCAACGCTTGTCGGGTAAATGGGCTCATGTCCGTTCGGGCGACCGTGCGTGTCGACGCGTCGGGCGCAGCGCATGGATGCCGATCGTTTCTGATTGCTCCCATCAATGGTTCCTTATCTGCACGGAGCCGCGATCCGCACAGCCTGCTTATACCTGTGCTCCGCCCGATCGGTGAGCTTTTACGGGATTCCAGATTCTTTGGAAGGTGAGCAGGTGCGGGAGCGGCGGGCCAATTCGATTGCGGTGAGCTTCGGCATCGATGAAGTGTTCACGTTCGCTCGGGTGTTCTCGATGAGTTCCGTCGAGATCGTCCCAGGCACGGGAAATCCGTGCGCGGCATTTTGGCGCCGGGCCTGTTTTCGTGCGGTGGCGCGAGTTTTTCCTTGCCTGTGACTGGTCCCGCACGGTGCCCGGCTCCAAAGGTAGAAAAACGGACGGGACGCACGGAAGAAAAGCAGTCCGGCGCCGGTCCCTCCCGCACAGTCCACAGGCTAAATTTGGCGAGCGGCTTCCCATGCGCGCGGCAAAAAACTTGTCCATGGACGAGGCAGCACGAGGACAAAAAACCACTCGCGTGGCGGTGCAGGATGATTTCGAACTGCCGTGGGGAAAAGTGACGGCATCCGTTCCGCCGCTCCAGCGCACATGGCGGGCTGCCACGGGACAGGTTTCGGGGTCCCATAAACGGGAACCTCTCTGCCGAATCCGAGGATTTCTTCCCATAAGTTTCTACGTTTCGAGGTTTGTGAGTGGGCGCTTACCTCCTCGGAATGCATTGTCAGGCCTGGAGCCTCCCAGAAACGGCGCCTTGAACAGGACCGAGCGGCGTGGACCGAGTGGTTGAAGGGCCTCGCGTCCCACAGACGGCTCCCATTGGTAGCGGTTTATGGGGTTCGTTTTTTTGTGCAAGCACACGTGTGTTTACATCTTTGGTAAACCACGTTTACTTCTTTAACTACTTTTAGACGGCTCACAGCCTTATCTGGAAAGGGTTTGAGCCGTGTTCGGTACCCATTTATGGGACCACAGGTGGAAGGGTTTGGGGTTTCAGGTCTGTGGATTTGGGGTTTGGGGTACCGCGTTGTGGGGAATCAGGGTTGTGGATATGGGGCGAACGTATCCGGTTATGGGAAATCGACCATCCATCTCGTTGGGTAGCCGTCTATGGGAACACATGAAGGTAGCTTTTTATGGGGTTCTTTTCTCGGCCGGTAGTCGGATATGTGCACGGCGATTTCCTTCGGGTAGCCGGTTATGGGGAATCGCGAAGGTACCCGTTTATGGGAGCCCTTCGGAGTCAATTCGCTGTCTAGCGCCCGCAGGTTCCACGAAGCCTTCCCATAGACAGGACCGATACCGTACACAGGTTACCTTTTATGGGGAAACGGAATGGTTGCCATTTATGGGAGCGATTTCCACCTTCGGGACAAACAGCAAGACTATCGAGGATGCTGATAGGTACCCTCCTATGGGAATCGATGAAGGTAGCAAGTTATGGGAGAAAACAGCGGCGGTGCTGCGGGGCACCACGAATCCTCCCGACGATCTCGATTCCGCTCATTTGCCCCCCCATGGATGGCTACCTTCGTCGTGGCAAATCTTGTGCCGGGTTTGCCGGTGCCGACAGGAAAGGTAGCGGCTTTTGGGAGGAATTTTGATCAAAAGGTAGACGGATATGGGGCTCTGCACAAGTCTATCAATTAAAATTTTTCCTTTGTTATCTGATGCTTAAGAAGGATAGTGAAAGTGATGCTGGAGCAAGAGCGTTGCTCCGTCGCGCGAAAAGGTATAAAGTCCGCTCTCAATAAGGCAACCTTACCCGGACACCACGATGCCGCGCAAGCCCGCAAGCAAAGGCTCAGACAAACAGGTTTCGCTGTTTCAGACACCCGAGCCACCCGACTTGCTGCGCAAGGCGGTCCAGGCGATTCATATCGCGCCGAAGTCGGGAAAGATCGGCCTGCAGCAGCGCAAGATGTTCAGCTCGCTGATCAAGAACGCGCTTCGGCAGGAGGCGTTCGAGCCGGGCCGGACGAGTTTCTCGATCTCGATCGCGTCGCTGTCGCACGAGAGCGGGCTGAACAGCAACAACACGAAGTACGTGAAGGACACGGTCAACTCGCTGATCAGCACCGTCGTCAACTGGGACTACCTGGCCGCGGACCGTTCGACGGTCTGGAAAGCGTCAGGCCTGCTCGCCGGCGCCGAACTCGAGCAATCGGTGCTGAAGTACAGCTTCTCCGACCAGATTCGCAGCGAACTGCTCAACCCCGAGATCTACGCGCTGATCGATATGCGGATCGCTCGCGAGTTCCGGCGGTCGCACTCGCTTGCGCTATGGGAAAACACGGTGCGCTACGAAGGGATCGGCATCACCGCGAAGATTCCTCTGCCGAAATTCCGTGACCTGATTCTCGGCCAGGACAAGGCGTCTCAGTCGTACAAGGAGTACAAGCTGTTCAAGAGCAAGGTGCTGGTGCCGTGCATTCAGGAGGTGAACGAAGTATCGGATCACACGCTCGAGCTGATCGAACACAAATCCGGCCGCAGCGTGGAAGCCGTGCAGTTCAAGGTAACGCGCAAGCAGAGCACCGATACGGTCGAAGAAGGCGACGTCAAGAATGAAGCGCTGGTCGAGGAAGTTGCGAAGTTCGGCATTCCGCGTTCGGAAGCGCGCCGGCTGATCACGCAATACGGCGTGCAGCGCATCAAGGCGGCGATCGCCTATACGCTCAATCGAACCACGAAGAAGAATGCGGCGCCGGTCGACAACGTCGCCGCGTATTTCCGCAAGGCGCTGACGCACGGTTACACGCTGGCCGACGGGCAGGGAACCGAAGCGGCCGCACCGGCGAAGGAATCCGCGCAGAGCAAGCAGGAACAGATTCGCGACAAGTATCTGGCGGCGAAGGTCGAGGAAGCCGGCGCGTATTTCCGCGAGCTGGAGATCGACGACCAGACCAAGCTGATCGAGCGTTACAACGAGACGGTGGCCGGTTCGAAGGACCTGACGCTGTCGCCGAAGAAGAAGGCGAGCAAGCTCGCGCAGACGAGCTTCTTCCGATGGCTGGCGCTCGATACGTGGGGCGAGCCTACCTCGGACGACCTGCTGGAATTCCTGCTGAAAAGCAGCCTCGCGGGCAACTGAACGAGGCCCCGCCGTCGTGCGCGCCGTGCACCGGACCGTGTTGCGGTCCGGCTTCGCGACGCAGCGCGCGGAGCGAGGCCTTTTGCCGGGGGCGCGTTACTTTGGCGTGGCCGCCGCCAGATCGGCGACGTACGCGTCGATGACGGTCTTGAGCTTGTCGGCGAGCGCTTCCTGGTGGGATGCGTCGACGCCCTTGAGCTGCAGATCCAGGCGCCCGTCCGGATAAGTCTTCAACTGGCCGATCGCGCGCGATTCGAGCGCAAAGTCATGACGAACGCTGTAGCGCGTGCGGCCGGCCTTCTTGGCGCCGTCGCTCTGCGCACGCAGGAAATTCTCGAGATCGCGGACGGATTTCTTCCGCTCGATCACGGCCGTCAGCAGCCGGTCGGCCGTCGCCTCGCCCAGGCGTTCGAAGATCAGCTTCAGGAAGTACGCGGCCTGCAGGCCGACCACGTCGTTGGCACTGGCCATCCGCTCCAGCAGCGTGTTCGGCAGCGCGTTCAGCGACAGCGTCTTGCTGATCGACGCCTTGTCCTTGCCGATTTTCTCCGCCAGCGTGTTCTGGTCGGCAAAGACCTTCTCGTCGAGGAGACGTTTCCACGCGACCGCATCGTCGAAGATCGTCTGGCGTTCGTGGTCGTGGTTCGCCCGATACGCGATCGTATAGAGCTGCTCGGGCGTGTGATCCGTGCGGAACGTCGCATTGATCGTCTCGTCGCCGTTGATGCTCGTCGCGCGCAGTCGGCGTTGCCCGTCGATCACGACGAGCTTGCCGGGAAACTCGGGGAGCCGAGTGACCTTGATCGGCTCGATCTGCCCTTCCCGTTTCAAGGTCAAGGCAAGCTCGTGCAGGCTCGATTCCGAGTAGAACACGCGCGGGTTGAACGGGTTCGGGATGCAGTCCTTCACCAGCACCTTCTGGGGCGCGCCCAGATCGGTCGTACCGGCGGGCGTGGTCGCGGCCGGGGTACCGGCGGGCGCGGCTTCGGCGACCGCAACCGGTGCGGCCGCCGGCTCGGGCAGCCGCGTTTCGAGCGCCGCATTTTCCTGCGCGAGTCCGCGCAACAGGCCGGCCGCCAGATGCAGGTTGCCGGTCGGCTTCTTGTCTTTCGAGGTGTCCTTAGCCATGGGCGGCTCCGGTAGCGCGCGTCGACGCGATGTATTGGGCCATTTCCGTGACCAGCTTTTCGATTTCCGCGCGGGCTTCCTTCAGGCCCTTCAGGTATCGATTGTGGTGATGGATCGTGGTGCCGAGCGCGAACGTCTGACGATAGACCTCGCGTTGCGCGATCTGGCTGTCGAGCAGATGCTCCCCTATTTCTTCTGCTCTTAAAATTTTTAAAATTTCTTCACGCATTTTAGTTTTTCCATTAACGCTATTCAGCATTAATGCGGAAGAAAGTTGAGGATTTCGAACGGCGCGCATCGACTCGATCATGCGGATCATCGCGACGGTGCTGTACAGATCGGCCGGTGACGGCGAAAGCGGCACCAGGCAGAAATCCGCCACTTCGAGGACGGAGGCGATACGAGGGTCTTCGAGGTTGCCGGGACAGTCGACGACGATCACGTCGAAGTTCGCGTCCTGCTTCTTGATCTCGCCGCCGATGCCGCGGCCGGCGGGAGCCAGCGAAAGCACCGTCATCGGCAGCGTGTTTTCGCCGCTCGTGACCCACCGGACGGAAGTGCCCTGAGGGTCGGCATCGATCAACGCAACCTTGTTGCCACCGGCTTCGAACGCAGCCGCGATGTTGACGGAGATGGTCGTCTTTCCCGTCCCACCTTTTTGATTACTGACGGCGATCTTGAAAGCCATTAAATTCCTCCAAGGAGTTTTGCGTAATATATGCAGTTATTTGCAGAATGTCCAGAAATGCGTTCAATATCACAAACGTTTTATTGATCGCTGTGGTTGTTACGTGACAAATAGGCCGAACGGCCAGGCGTTGCTAAACCATCGATTCGTAAAAAACACGCCATTACGGTTGCAAAAAAAGAACGCCGAAGTGAAAAACTGGATTTTTCTTTGGCGCCATAACGAATTCGGTTGGGCGAAGGCCGGGTGCCTCATCGTGCTTTGGTTTCACTCGAAACTTGATACGACTTCGTGCCGTTGATAGACGCTGATCGGCGCGGTCGCGCGGGCGTCGTCGTTGGCATCGCGAAAACAACCGGTTGTCACGTGACAAGTTGCCGGATATCGACTCTTCTCGGCATGTACGGTGCGCGGAGGCCTTCGATGCGATTACGACGTTGGCCGCGACGAAATCACTTCAATACATCTACTGATGCGCAGCCTGTGGTTACGCATGCTTATGCGGCAGCGGGGTGAGTTGTCACGTGACAAACAGCGCAAAACGGCCTCGAAGATACCTTGACATCGTCAAGGGACAGTTGACATTGGACGATGCTACGCGGCCTAAGAGACATATTGCTCGGGAAGACAGGCGTGGACCATAGATTTCGGTTCGTCAACGAAACCGTGAAGCGGAAGGTGAGTTGTCACGTGACAACCGGAAGCAGAGCCCGGAAGTTCGAGCCACAGGAAACCGTGGGAAGTAAAGAGTCCCGTTGCCATTTCAACGGGACAGTTGGAGGTGGCGACCCCGACTTGATCGGCTGGCCTCCCGGCTCCTTATGTCGCACGTATGCGCACGTACTAGCGCAATACCGGCGAGCGACTGCTGAGGGGTACCCAGATATCATAACGAGTTTGATGTGTCCCCATTTATCAAGAGACATGCAGCTTTGCATGGCCTCTGGTAGTCGCCGATAGGGCGGGGCGTGCTTCGAGGCATGCGCCCCCACTGAAGGGCTCAACCCATCTGGAATCACCGGACGTATGCGCCGCAATTCATGCCGAATTCGTACGTCGAATGCCTGGGACGAGTCCAAACGGGTCAGGTCGTGAAACATTCTGCGAAAATCGGCGCTGGCTGGAAACCCTTATGTGGCAACGACTTGCGCTACCTTCTTCACGTTGTTTCACGAAAAATGAGTGCGTTGATGCTCGAAAATAGGGGCGCATACCTTTTTCGAGCACCCATCGCGAACGCAGGGAAGATCGCCGTCAAATTCGTCATTTTTTATACGTAATTTGTAGTGTTTGATACGACCCGAGATGAGCTATGCACCGTAGGTCCTCGCTATGCGGGCGAGTCCGCGCCTGCTGAGTCACGTGCCGCCCATTCGCTGCACGGTACACCGCCATTTTGCGTCAGTTGTCACGTGACAACGCATGTGTGGGGCGCGATTTACGGAGTCACGGAGCATTACGAGAAGAAGCCGGCGTCGGAAATGTGCGGGAGGAGTCCCGAGCGTGGTCGGTACAACGTAGTCTTCGGAACAGCGTGAGCCCAATCGACGTCGTGTGCGAGAAGCTAATCCCGCACGTTGTGGATGCCGTCAAAGTTGGCACATATCGACCGCCACCCCTCGCGCTCAATAACTCGCGACGATAGACAAAGCGACATCCGCTCTACCTCGCAGGCTGTCGATATCCCTTCGGGGAGAATTACCGAACAGCCGACTGTATTCGCGGTTGAATTGAGTCGGGCTCGCATACCCGACCCTGAATGCTGCCGACGCAGCGTCGAGCCGCTCCGCCAGCATCAGCCGGCGAGCCTCGTTGAGCCGTATCCATTTCTGATACTGCAGCGGACTCATGCCGGTGAGTTGACGGAAGTGGTGGTGGAAGGTCGAACTGCTCATCTGAACCTGTGCCGCGAGATCATCGACGCGCAACGACTCGTCATAGTGAGCACGCAACCACCGGATCGCGCGCGACACGCGGTTGCACTGGCTGCCGGTGGAGGCGATCTGGCGCAGGCGGGCGCCTTGGTCACTCGTCAACAGCCGATAGTAGATTTCCCGCTCGATGTACGGTGCGAGAACGGCAATGGCGTTCGGGTCGTCCAGCAGCGCGACTAACCGGTTGAGCGCGTCGTACAGCGGTTCAGTCATGTCGCCGACGACGAGTCCACGGCCTGCTGGTACATCGTCGTGAACCGGCGCGACCTGCATCATCAGATCGGCCATCACGCGGAAATCCAGCTTCAGGCCGAGCCCCAGAAACGGTTTGCCGGGGCTGGCCTCGATGATTTGCGTCGAACCGGGCAGATCGAGAGATGTAATCAGAAAGCGATCGGCGTCGTAAAGGTACGCATCCCCGCACTGCATGACCCGCTTCGCGCCCTGAACGACGAGGCCGAAGCTCGGCTCGACCATGCACTCCATCGGCTGCGTCGGCGCTTCCCGTCGATGAAAGCTCAGATTGGGAATGGCCGTGTTGAGATGATCGACACCATCGGTCCATCTCGCGACGCGCTCCGCGAGCATCTGTCGCAGTTCGTTCTCGCGGCCGCGGCCGGTTGAACGGTGGCTTGCCTGGTCGAGCGCCGCGATGGTGGCGGCGTCGTCTCGTTGGGCGGGCAGGTATCGGAGGGGTACCGGATGCATCTTCTCTATTGAGGTAATCGGGTCGACGGGCTGGCAGTCGACGTGCAGGGGCGGCTGGCAACGAGTGCACCGCCCGGAATCGCGGATAGGTCCGACGGCCCGCTTCCGGAAGGCACGTGCCGGGACTGGCGAACTACTTCGTCGCCTCCGATGCGCAAAGCTGCCAGCGTCGCGATTTCGCCGCCGGCGCTGCCGCGCGCTCGTCGACCGTGCGCCACCAGCGTTCGCCACGATGCGGGGCATCGAGATCGACGCGTTCGCCCATCCTCGGTGTCGACAGCTCGATGCCGCGCACGAGCGCCAGCGCCGTGACGCGCTCGAACGGTTCCTGCCAGCGATGCATCGCGAGGTCGAACGTGCCGTTGTGGATCGGGATCAGCCAGCGTCCGCGCAAATCGATGTGCGCCTGCACGGTTTCTTCCGGTTGCATGTGCACGTACGGCCATTGCGCATCATAGGCGCCCGTTTCGATCAGCGTGACGTCGAACGGCCCCAGGCGCTCGCCGATCTCGCGGAAGCCGTCGAAATAGCCGGTATCGCCGCTGAAGAACAGGCGCAGATCGTCGTCGACGATCACCCACGACGCCCACAGCGTACTGTTGCCGTCGAACAGGCTGCGCCCGGAGAAGTGCTGGGCGGGGGCCGCCGTCAGCGTCAGGCCCGCTACGTCGATGCTTTGCCACCAGTCGAGCTGGCGGACCTTGGTCGCGTCGATACCCCATTCGATCAGCCGATCGCCGACACCGAGCGTCGTCACGAACACGCCGGTGGTTGCAACCAGCGCGAGCACCGTGTCGCGGTCGAGGTGATCGTAGTGATCGTGCGACAGGATCACGCCGCGCAGCGGCGGAAGATCTTCCAGCGCGATCGGCGGCGCATGAAAGCGCTTGGGGCCGATGCGCCGGAACGGCGATGCGCGCTCCGCAAACACCGGATCGGTCAGCCAGAATTCGCCGCGCAGCTTCAGCAACAGCGTCGAATGGCCGAGGCGGTACAGGCTGCGATCGGGCGCCGCGTCGAGTTCCGCGCGGGTCAGCGAATCGACGGGCAGCGCGCCGGCGGGCACGGTGTGGCGCGGCTTGTTGACCAGCATGTTCCACGCGATCCCCAGCGTCTTGCCCAATCCTTCGGCAGGGCGCGGTGCGACATTGGCAAAGCGTTCGCCATTGTGCTGCGGCGAACCGCCGGACAGCGTCCGGCCACGCCGGGCGGCCGCGAAACCCAGCACGCGGTGAATCAAAACGAGAGGCGATGCCATGTCGGTTCATCCGGAGAATAAAGTACACCGAGCAGTGTAGTTTATTTTCGAGATAAGTAAACTGCCCGGTGTAAAATTTCCGCATGGATACCAGTACTCCCCCCCAGCGTCTGACCGACCGCAAGCGCGCGGCGATCGTCGATGCGGCAATCGAGGAATTTCTTGCGGCCGGCTACGATGCGACGAGCATGGATCGCATCGCTGCACGCGCGGGCGTGTCGAAACGCACCGTCTACAACCACTTTCCGGGCAAGGAGACGCTGTTCGCTGCAATCCTGAACAAGCTGTGGGATGCGACTCGGACCGGCAAGTCGCCGACCTATCGCGCCGACGTGCCGTTGCGCGCGCAACTGCTTGCGCTGCTCGACCGCAAATTGCGATTGATGAACGACGAGGCCTTTCTCGCGCTCGCGCGCGTCGCGATCGGCGCGGCCATCCATTCGCCGGAACGGGCCCGCGACATGGTCGAACGCCTCGGCGAGCGTGAGGAAGACGTCACGGTGTGGGTGCGGGCGGCGGCTGCGGCCGGCCGTCTGGCGGTGACCGATCCGGTGTTCGCCGCGCATCAGTTGCATGGCGCCGTGAAGGCGTTCGCGTTCTGGCCGCAGATCACGATGGGGCAGCCGCCGCTGACGGCGCACGAGCAACAGAAAGTCGCGGAGTCGGCTGCCGACATGTTCCTCGCGTACTACGCGCGACCGGACGACGGCGCCGTGTCGCGTCGCACGCAAGACTGAACGCGCATCCGAAAGCATCCGCAGGCGCGGTCAAATCGACATCGTGGTCGATGCACGCGCCGACGGGGCGTCGGCCGACCCGCCGATCCGGGCAACCGACGCAACATGGCGCCCGCATGTGACGGCCGCGCGGCCGGCCAAAACAGCGATATCGTCGACACATCCGAAGCCGAACGTGAGCATCTATCCATGAAGATGCTGTTGATCGTCTATCACACGATGACCGGGGGCACGCAGCAGATGGCCGAAGCGGCTGCCGATGCGGCTCGCGCGCAGCCTGGCGTCGACGTCAGGTTGCAGCGCGCGGACGTGACGAGCGCAGACGACGTGCTGGCCGCCGACGCGTACCTGTTCGCGACGCCGGAGAATCTTGCGGCGATGTCCGGGCTGATGAAGGACTTTTTCGATCGCTGCTATTACGCGGCGCTCGATCGCGTGAATGGCCGTCCGTATGCGGCGATGATCTGCGCCGGAAGCGATGGGCAGAACGCATTGCGCCAGATCGACCGGATCGCGACCGGGTGGCGGCTGAAGAGCGTCGCGCCCGGCCTGATCGTCTGCACGCATGCGCAGACGCCGGAGCGTATTCTCGCGACGAAGACGATCGGCGGCGACGAGCTTGCGCGCTGCGCCGAACTGGGTGCGGGTCTTGCCGCGGGGCTCGTGCTGGGTGTTTTCTGATGACGGATGCGACGGTGCAGATCTGCCGTATCGGCACAGGTCGGATCGGCTCCATTCGCGCAATACCGATTCCGCAAACAACGCCGAATCGGCCGAATGCCAAGGCTTCAACTGTCCTTTGCGGTTGCCGCGGATCGATGGTATTCGGGCCAAAGACGTTTCACGAGGTCGCGCGACGCGCCGTATGCGTAGCAACTGTCGATCTTGAGCGGTTTTCCTTCGCTGTCACGGTAATCGAGCGACGAGCGCCGCATGCTGACCATCGTCTGATAGGCGGTCGTGGCGATCGGCCCGAGCAATTCCTTCAGGTGCGTGCACGTGTCGCAGGACGGCAGGCGCTTGCGCACCTCGCTGTTCCAGCCGGCGCCAATGTTCAACCCGATGAGCGCCTGCAGCGAGTCGCCGCCGCCCGGACACTGCGCATACGGATGCGAACGGATGAACGTCGATACGGCGCGCACGACCATGTCGATGTCGAAGACCAGTGTCACGCCCAGATCATGGAGCGGCGTCAGCGCCGCGACCGTCCGTGTGCCGCCAGGCGGCGTGAAATCGCTGGTCTTGCGGTCCGCGAGGCACGCCGTCACTTCGAACAGGCCATCGCTGCGCCGATATCCGCGCATGTCGATCTGCCGATGGTGAATCTCCTCGCGCGTGATGCCGTCGTGCGGCGTGTCGTCTTGGGAAACCATGCATTCGCTCCATCTCGTGTCGCCGGGCCTTTTCGCAGGCGACGGGATCGCGCCCGGCCGATCGGGCGCGCGGTGAAAAGCACGCGCGCCCTGCCGCCAACGAAGTTGCCTTGGCCATACTACGCACTTTCCGATATCTTCGTCCGCGCCACGATCGATGCGGACGCAACGAGTCGTACAGCGATGCCGGCGCAAACGAGGCGCGGCGTGCGGCGCGATGTCCGAAGGCGACGCAACGCGCCGCGGTTCGACATCCGTCACGCGGAACACCGTTCATCGCATGTCGCCCCGGCCCCGATTTCCGGTAGTGGCCTCTAATGGCGTGACATCCGGAAACGTATCCATATAATGCGCAACACGACCGCGCGGACGCATTTCCGGCACCCTGGATCGGGCAAATGCGGACCGGCGAGTCAGCCGGCTGTCCCGCGTACCGGTATACTTCCACTCCTGCCTTGTCCGGCATCGAGGCCGGGTGCCTGAAAACAGAGTGACGTGCGCGATGCGGCCCCGTAGTGTTCCGCACCGGCGGCAGACCGGCCGCACGCATGGCGGCGAAGCTTGCAAGCCGCGCGGCAGGGCCGCACGAACCACACCTTATATTCCTGGTGGATTGAATTTATGGGTTTTGAACAACTTGCCGAATTGCGGGCGCAGCTCGCAGCGAAGGCCAAGCAGGAGCGCAACGCGAAGCGGCCGGCAGCGCCGACGGACGCCGGCGCGAAGCCGAAGTCCGGCGACCGGCCGTCTCGCGGCGCCAAGCCGGGCGCCGCCGCCCAGGCGCAGCATCGGGCGAAGCCTGCTTCGGCGAAGCCGTCGGCCCCGGTCGATCCGGTCATCGTCGCAATCGGCAAACTGCAGCGGAAGTTTCCGCGCGCATTCCCGAAGAATCCGGCCCCCAAAGTACCGCTCAAGGTCGGCATCTGGGACGATCTCGCACGCGAGGCGCAGGCCATCGGTCTCAACGAAGCCGAATTGCGCGAAGCGATGTCGACGTGGTGCCGCGGCAACCGCTACTGGTCCTGCCTTGTCGAGGACGCGGTGCGCGTCGACCTGCAGGGCAACGAAGCCGGGCGCGTGACGCACGACGACGCGGCGCGCGCGCGCCGGCTGAAGGCTCGCCGTCCGGGCAAGGGCGCAGCACAATCGGCCAAGGGTGCGCCGCAGCAGCCGAAGGCCGAGCAGCAGGCCGAGGGCGCTGCCGCGCCGCAGCCGGCGCAAGCCGAAGTGGAAGCGGAAGCGAAGGTGCAGAACGACGCCGCGCCGCAGGTCGAACAGCAAACGGCCAGCAACGACTAATCGGCATCGCGCCGCGGCTCGTTGCACCGCACATGCCAACATGCCCGCCGCATGCGGCGCATGACACGACAGACCGGCCTGCCTCGACCGAGGCAGGCCGGGACTCCCTCCACCGGCGTCCGATCTGCCGGTACGCATTCCCTCTCACGTTGAACGAGCCACCCGACCGGACAACGAATGTCCGTCGAACGTCGCCGCATGCGCGATGCTCCGCCTTTTTCATATCCCCGCGTAGACGGTTTGCATAGCCGAGCAAATTGCAGCTTCAGTCATATATTTCGGTTTCCGAATTGATCGGCGGGAATCGCCGATTTCCGTGCGTGCGGTCCCATCCGGCCGTCGTGACATGATGGCGCGCGATAATTGCGATTGGATCGTCCGTTTACGGCCGCTCGGCGCGTGCATGCGGCTTGCATCCCGAAAGATAACCGATGCCGGCTGATGCGAAGCCGGGCTCTTCAACGTCAATTCAAACCGGATCATGAACCCGAGACATTCCGCGATTTTCGTCGCGCTCGCCGCCGCCACGCTGTTCGGCGCCGCGACACCGCTCGCCAAGGCGCTGATCGGCGCGATGTCGCCGTTCATGGTCGCAGGCCTTTTCTATCTGGGCAGTGGCGTCGGGCTCGGCATCGGAATCCTGTTGCACGGCTGGTACGGCCGTCGCGCGCCAACCGCGGATGCCGCACCGCTGCAGCGCCCGGACCTGCGTTGGCTGGCCGGCGCGATCGCGGCGGGCGGCGTGGCCGGCCCGGCTTTGCTGATGCTCGGGCTGTCGACCACGCCGGCGGCGACGAGCGCGTTGCTGCTCAATCTCGAAGGCGTGCTGACGGCTGTGATCGCGTGGGTCGTGTTCCGCGAGAACGTGGATACGCAGGTGTTCGTCGGCATGGTGGCGATCGTCGCCGGCGGCGCGCTGTTGTCGTGGATACCGGGCAGCGCCGGTGTGCCGGTCGGTGCGCTGCTGATCGTCGGCGCATGCCTGTGCTGGGCGATCGACAACAACCTGACCCGCAAGGTGGCCGCGAACGACGCGATGGTGATCGCGTGCCTGAAAGGGCTGATCGCGGGGCCGGTGAACATCGGCATCGCGCTGGCGACCGGCGCGACGCTGCCCGCGATACCGGTCACGGCGGCGGCGATGCTGACGGGGCTCGGCGGCTACGGGATCAGCCTCGTGCTGTTCGTCGTCGCGCTGCGTCATCTCGGCAGCGCGCGCACCGGCGCGTACTTTTCGATCGCGCCGCTGTTCGGGGTCGTGCTGTCGCTGCTGATCTGGCCGGCATTGCCACCCGCGATGTTCTGGATCGCGGCCGCGCTGATGGCGCTCGGCATCTGGCTGCATGTGCGCGAACGGCACGAACACACGCATGCGCACGAGCGGCTCGAGCATACGCATCGGCATCGGCACGACGACCATCACCAACACACGCACGACTTCCCGTATGACGGCGACGAACCGCACACGCATCCGCACGTGCATCTGCCGATCACGCACAGCCACGCGCATTTTCCGGACATTCATCACCGGCATCGGCATTGACCGTGTCGTGAGCGACGTGTGCCGGGTGTCGTAAGGTGACCGTTTATGGGAAGCGCGGAAAGCCGGTCATTGGTCCGGCCATGGCGGTTGCCGGCATGTTGCAGAAGCATGCGCCGGCATGCGCGTGCCGCGTGCCGCGCGCGGCCGGATCAGGTTGGAAGCGCGGAACGCGCGCCGGCAACCCGCCCGCGGTTTGACGGGCATGCGCGGCGCACAATGAATCGCCATCGCGATCGTCACGCGATCACTCGACGCCGACGATCACGCTCGATGCCTTGAAGATCGCGGATGCGGCGGCGCCGCTCGCGAGGCCGAGACGATCGACGCTGTCGTTGGTGACGATCGCGATGATCTCCGCGCCGCTCGCGGCCTTGATCACGACCTCCGAATTGACCGCACCCTTCGCGACCGACGCGACGGTGCCCGCGACGCAGTTGCGGGCCGACACCTTGCTGCTGTCGACGCCGACCATCACGATGACCGACGACGCCTTGACGAGGGCGAAAGCGTTCGTGCCGACCGCGAGGCCCAGCGACGCCGCGCTGCCGTGGGTGATCACGGCGACGATCTCGAGGCCGTCCTGCGTGCGCAGCGTGATTTCGTCGTTGACGGCGCCGGGTTTGACGGCGCTGATCTGGCCGGCGAACTGGTTGCGGGCGCTGGTTCGCATGATGACTCTCCGGGCGGGTGCCGCGGCCGGGCCGGCAGCGGCGGCAGATGAATGGAAGTGCATCGGCGAGTGTACCGTCAACGCCGATGCGCGGCGCGCGGCGGATGCCACGGCGCGAACCGGCGAAAACTCGCCGCCACCGCGTGTTCCGTCATACCTGCGTGACGGGGCCGACGGCGCTGGCGCTACGGCGCTGACGGGCCGCTCGCGGGTGCCGCGGCAGCGGAGCCGGCGCCGGCGCCTGTCGCGCCGTCGCTCTCCCAACCTCCGCCGAGCGCGAGGAAGAGCCGCACCTGGTCGGCCGCGACCTGGCCTTCGGCTGCCGCGACCTGCGCCCGCACGCTCGTCAACGTGCGCGTCGCATCGAGATCGGAGAGGAACGATTCGCGGCCGGCCGCATAGAGACGATGCGTTTCGGCGGCGGAATTGCGGGCCGACTCGTAGGCGGTGCGCAGCGCGTCCGTGCGCTGCACGTCGGCCGCGTAGGTCGCGAGGCTCGACTGCGTTTCGCGCAGTGCATTCAGCACGACGCCGTCGAAGTGCGCGAGCGCGCCGCCCGTCGCGGCTTCGGCTTCGCGCACGCGCGCACGCTGGCCGTTGACGGGGAACGACCAGCTGATCAGCGGTCCGAACGACCAGCGATTCGTGGTGGATGAAAACAGGTCGGCGGCGACGCCGACCGAGCCGGCCGATGCACCGATGCTGACCGACGGATACAGCGCGGCGGTCGCCACGCCGATCCGCGCGGTCGCGGCGGCGAGTTGCCGCTCGGCTTCGCGTACGTCGGGGCGGCGGCGCAGCAACGCGGCGCCGTCGCCGATCGGAATCGGCTGACGCAGCTTCGGCAGGCGCTCGCATTCGGTGACGGCTTTCGGCAGGTCGGCCGGCGCGCGCGCGAGCAGCGCGGCGAGCTGGTACTGCGCGATCTTGCGGCGGCCTTCGAAGCGCGGGATGTCGGCGGCGAGCGTGCGTACCTGCGTCACGCCGCGCGTCACGTCGGTCTGGTTGCCGCGTCCTGCATCGCGCAGCCGCTGCGACAGCGCGACGCGTTGCTGCTGCAGCGCGAGCGACCGCTTCGCGATCGCCAGTTCGTCGCCGGCCGAGCATGCTTCGACGTAGGCGCGCACGACGTCGGCCACGACCGTGATGCGCGCGAGGTCGCCGGCCGCCTTGACGGCCTCGCTGTCCGCGCGCGCGGCTTCGACACCGCGCCGCAGCTTGCCGAACAGGTCGAGCTCGTACGACACGTTGATGCCGACCGTGCCTTCGTTGACAACCGGCAGCTTGTTTTCGAGCAGGTACTGCTCGGCCGATTCCTGCGCGCGTTGCACGGCCGCTTCCGCCCCGCCCGAGAATCCGCCCTGTTCGTTCGCGGCCACCAGGGCCGCGCGCGAGCGCGCGAGGTTCGCGGCGGCGACGCGCAGGTCGGTGTTCGACTTCAGCGCATCGCGCACGAGCCCGTCGAGCACCGGGTCGTCGTACAGTTGCCACCAGTTGCCAGGCACCGCGTCGCGCGACACCAGCGCGCCGTTCACGTCGTCGAGCGCGTGATTCGCGAGCGGCGCATTGACGTACGCCTGCTGCGGCAGCGTGTAGTCGGGGCCGACCGATTTGCATGCACCGAGTGCAAGCGCCAGGGGCGCGAGCGTCGCCGCGACGCGCAGGGCATGCCGCCTCATTGCGATGCTCCCGCCGCGCCGGATGCCGCCGGCGCCGTGCCGGCACCGACCACCGGCTTCGCGTCGGCGTTGCGGCGCGCGTCGGCACCGCGCATCGACACGGTCGCAGTGCGGCCCGCGATCATCCGGAAATCGTCCGGCACCTCGTCGAGCACGACGCGCACCGGCACGCGCTGCGCGAGCCGCACCCAGCTGAATGCCGGGTTCACGTTCGGCAGCAGGTTCGCGCCCTGCGTGCGGTCGCGATCCTCGATCGCGGCGACGATGCTCTGCACGTGGCTGCGCAGCGCATGCGGCTCGCCCATCACGATGATGTCGACCGGCTGGCCGATATGGATGCCGCGCAGCTTGGTTTCCTCGAAGTAGCCGTCGACGCGGAACGAATGGCGATCGACGACCGACAGCACCGCGCGGCCGGCCGGCACGTATTCGCCGACGCGCGGCGCGCGGTCGTTCAGGTAGCCGGCCACGGGACTGACGATCGTCGTGCGCTGCAGGTTCAGCTTCGCGGTGTCGAGCGACACCTGCGCATCGGCGACGCCGGCTTCGCCCTGCTCGACGCGCGTGCGGCTTTCCTCGACCTGTTCGCTCGCGACCAGGTTGCCGAGCTGCAGGTTGCGCGCGTATTCGCGCTTCGCCTGCGCCAGCGTCGCGCGGCGCTGCGCGAGCGTCGCTTCGGCGAGCCGCTCCGCGAGCGCGTAGCGCGCCTGGTCGATCACGAACAGCACCTGGCCGCGCTTGACCTCCTGGTTGTCGGCAACCTGCACCGACGTGATGAGACCGGACACGTCCGGCGCGACCTGGATCACGTCGGCGCGCACGTGCCCGTCGCGCGTCCACGGCGAGAACATGTAGTAGTTGATGATGCGCCACAGCACGAGGCCGGCCACGACGACGACGATCAGGGTGAGCAGGACTTGCCCTGCCGAGAGCCAGGATTTTTTCACGTTAGGTAGCCACGAGTTGGTGGGACACGATCACGACGGCGGCCAGTACGAACACGTAGATGCCGAGGTCGAAGATCGAACGGTGCCAGACGAGGCGGTAGAAGCCGACGCGCTCGAGCGCCGCGCGCACGACGATGTTGATCAGGTAGGCGATCAGCATCAGCACGAGCGGGGCCGGCACGAACACGCCGAAGATATCGATTTCGCCGATCATGATCGCGCTCGGAAGGACAAGGTGGAAAGCCGGTTCATGCGCGCGCTCCGTCCGGCGCCTGCGGCGGTTGTGCGGCCGCGGCCGGATACAGCGACAGGCGCAGCCCGACGAGCGCGTGCAGCGTGTCGCGCAGCCGGCGGTGCGCGGCCGGCACCGCGGGTGCGGCGGCGCCGTCGGCCGGCGCGGCGCCCGGCAGGGTGCTGCCGGCCACACGCCGCAGCGCGTCGTCGATCGTCGCGAGCAGCGCGGGCGGCACGGGCTGGCGCGCGTTCGCGGCCGCGCAGCGCGCGTAGTGATCGGTGACGCCGGCCAGCACGCGATCGATCGCGTCGGGTACGTCGCCCGACAGCCGGCGGCGCGAGCGGCGCAGGTCGAGCGCGTTCAGCGCGATGCGCAGGTCGCGGAAGCTTTCGATCGACGGGTGGCGGTGATCGTCGGACGCGCCGAGGCGCGGCAGCAGTTGCGTGACGCGATCGAGCATCCGCGACGCGTGGTTGCGCTGGTCGTCGAGCGGCTGTGTCGACGCGGAGCGCGCGACGTCCTCCCAGCCCGAGCGCAGCAGGCGCCGCACCGCGAGTTCCGCGCCGAACGGGCGCGTCGCGCGCGTCCACACGTACGCGAACAGCAGCCCGGCGACGCCCGCGAGGTTGCTGTTCAGGAACACGAAGAAATCGGCTTCGTACGCGCTCTGGATGCTGATGAAGGTAGCCGTGTTCACGGCGACGAGCATCGTCACCATGTTGAACTGCGGGCGCGGCAGCAGCGTGCCGATCAGGATGAACGGGCCCGCGAACATCAGCACGAGCATCGCGAAATCGTGCACGTGCGGCAGCACGACGAACAGGTACAGGCCGGCGAACACGACGCTCGCGGCGGTCGACAGGAAGAACTTGAACACCAGCGGCGCTGGCTCGTCGAGCGCGGCGAAGAAACTGCACGACACGGCCACGAGCGTGACGGCGGCCGCGCCGTCGTGCCAGCCGGACGAGATCCACAGCCAGCACGCGAACACGATCGCGAACACGACGGTCAGCGTCGAGAACAGCATCATCCCGCGATCGAAGAAGCGCTCGGTGCCGCCGAGCCGCCAGTGCCGGTAGCGCGGCTGCCACACGCCCGACTCGTTCGCGATCAGCGCGCGCAGCGAGCGGCAGTCCTGCCAGATGTCGATGACCTGGCGCAGCCGCCACAGCGCATTCGACAGCAGCGCGCCGTCCCAGCTCGCCAGCGCGCTGGCGGGCGGCTGCAGCGCGGCGATGCGCGCGCGCAGGTCGTCCGCGACCGGATCGTGCGCCATGTCGCCGTCGGTGCCGGTCTTCACGGCCGGCAGCGGCGCGTCGAACCACTTCGCGGCGTCGGCCAGCAGCGCGTCGAGCGCGGGCGGGCGCACGTGCAGGTCGCGCATCAGCGCGACCAGCGGATCGGCGAGCGACGACATCAGCGGCAGGAACAACTGCATCCGGCCCGCGAGCGCCTGCGCCCGCGCGAGCAGGCGCGGATGCGCATGGTCGTAGCCCAGCTGGCTCAGCAGGAACTCGAGGCCGGTGATGGTCGCGGCGAGCCGCTGCCGGCACGCGGACAGCGCCTTGCCGGCCAGATGCCCGGACAGCGTTTCGCGGCCGTAGAACGCGGCGTCCTTGAACCACGCGTCGGTGCGCTCGATCAGCGTCGGCGCGAGCCGGTTCGGAAACACGGTGCTGCCGACCACGCTCGCGCAGACGATGCCGAGCACGATTTCCTCGGTGCGCGCGATCGCGACGTCGAATATCGTGGACGGGTCGGTGACGGTCGGCAGCGCGACCAGCGGCATCGTATAGCCGGCGAGCATGAAGACGTAGCTGCGCGCGGTGCGATCGGAGATCGCCAGGTACAGCAGCGTGCCGCACCAGGTCGCGACGATGATGCTGAACAGGAGCGGCGTCTCGACGAACGGCGGCACGAAGAAGATCGCGGCGGCCGCGCCGAGCGCGGTGCCGAGCGCGCGGTACAGCGCTTTCGAGCGCGTCGCGCCGACGAATGGGTTCGACACGATGTACACGCTCGCCATCGCCCAGTACGGGCGCGGCAACTGGAAATACAGGCCGAGGTACAGCGCCAGCATCGATGCGGCAAATGTTTTGCCCGAGAACAGCCAGTCGCGGAGGCTCGGATAGGTCATGACGCGGAATCGGCGGAGTGGGACGGGGGCGAAGCCGGAGGGGGTGCGTCGGCTGCGTTGAATGCGTTCAGTACGCGCAGCGTGGCTTCGAGATCGGCGCGCGACACGCCTTTGAGCACCTGTGCACGCAGCGCGCGCAGGTCTTCCTCCATCTTCGCGGTGACTGCGCGGCCGGCGGCCGTCAGCGAGATCGTCTTCGCGCGGCGGTCGTGCGGATCCTCGTCGCGGCGCGCGAGGCCGGCCGCGCACAGCTGGTCGAGCAGGCGCACGAGCGACGGCCCTTCGATGCCGACGTGTTCGGCGAGCGTACCTTGCCGCACGCCTTCGCCGAGGCGCCCGGCGATCAGGAGCGGCGTCGCGCAGGCCTCGGACACGTTGTACGCGGTCAGCACGCCGTCGCTGGTGCGGCGCCACTTGCGCGCGGTGAGCACGAGCAGGCTGCTGACGGCGAGGCGGAGGTCGTGCAGATTGGTCATGGGCGAGATGATAGGGGCAAAAACATTCGATAGCAAACTATCGTTTTTGCCGGCCGGATGACACATCACAGGCGGCACGGCCGGCCCCTGTGAAGCAATCCAGGCGGCGTGCCGGCCGTGGTCAAGCTGCAAGGCTGGCGCCCGCGAACCGCGCATGTCCGGCGCGGCGACCATATTGAATAGTCGGGACGAGAACTGTCCGGCAACGCGAAGTACGCCCGCACGTGCCGCATTCCGCGAAGCCGACCCCCGACATTCGTCCGATCAATAAAGAGAGCCGGGCTCGTGCGCATGCCGGGCACGCCGCTTGCGCGGCCCGCTTCGACCCGCAACGTCCTGCTTTCGCGCGCGATTGCACTAGGACAATATTTTCAGGGTGTCTTTCTGAGCGACCATGCGGAAGCCATGACGGAGACATCGAGATGGGACGGACCGAGGTATCGGCAGGCTGGCGCGACGCGATCGGCGCCGTGCACGGCATCGAGTCGAAATACAAGCGGCTCGTGAAGGCGATCGCCAGCGACATCGAGACCGGCGCGCTCGCGCCGGGCGCACGGCTCGCGCCGCAGCGCGACGTCGCGTCGAGCCTCGGCGTCAGCGTGCAGACCGTCACCAACGCGTACAAGGAGCTGGAGCGCCAGGGGCTGATCCGCTGCGAGGTCGGCCGCGGCAGCTTCGTGGCCGCCCGCGTGACCGAATCGATGTCGAACTACATCCTCGATACGACCGAGCGCGAACTGGTCGACTTCTCGATCGCCCGCATCGTCCACACGCCGGAGCACGATGCCGCGTGGCGCAGCGTGTGCGCGGCGCTGGCGGGCGCCGACGATCAGCCATGGATCCGCTCGTTCCGGCCGATCGCCGGCCTCGATGCGCATCGCGACGCCGGCGCCGCGTGGCTCGCGTCGCTGAACATGCCCGTGCACCGCGAATCGCTGCTGGTCACGAACGGCGCGGCGCACGGGATCTTTCTCGCGCTCGCGTCGATCGTCGGGCCGGGCGATACCGTGTTGTGCGAGAGCCTGACCGATCACGGCGTGATCGGCTCCGCGAACGTGCTCGGCTTTACGCTGAAAGGGCTCGAGATGGACGAGCACGGCATCCGTCCCGAACATTTCGAGGAGATGTGCGACGGCGAGCGGATCAGCGCGCTCGTCTGCACGCCGACCCTCAATAACCCGACCGTGTCGATGATGACCGAGTCGCGGCGGCGGTCGATCGCGCGTATCGCGACGCGCTACGGCGTGTACGTGATCGAGGACGACGTGTATGGTCCGCTGCCCGAGAAGACGGCCACGCCGATCGCCAGCCTGATTCCGGAGCTCGGCTTCT
The DNA here is from genome assembly GCF_020419985.1 of Burkholderia sp. AU32262. Lineage (NCBI taxonomy): Bacteria > Pseudomonadati > Pseudomonadota > Betaproteobacteria > Burkholderiales > Burkholderiaceae > Burkholderia > Burkholderia sp. AU32262. The sequence goes on along the minus strand of NZ_JAIZRS010000013.1, from coordinate 180,919 downwards.
ACTGCACGAGCATGACGAAATCGGTGCTGACGGGCTTGCGCACCGGCTATCTCGCGATGCCGCGGCGGCTCGCGTTGCGCGTCGAGAGCGTGCTGCGCGTGAGCAGCTGGATGGCGACGTCGCCGATCGCGGAAATCGCGACGCGCTGGATCGCCGACGGCACCGCGCGGCGGCTCGTCGAACTGCAGCGCCAGCGGCTCGCCGTGCGTCAGGCGATGGTGAGGGCCGCGCTGGGGCCGTATGTGCTGGGCGCGCATCCCAATGCGCTCTCGGCATGGCTGCGCGTGCCCGACTACTGGCAGGCCGAGCGGATCGTGCGCGAATTGCGCACGCGCAAGATCGCGGTGACGTCGCCCGATCCGTTTCTGGTTGGCGGCACGGAGCGGCCGAACGCGGTGCGCGTGTGCATCGGCGCCGAAACCACCGATGCCGCGTGCAACGCCGCGCTCGAGACGATCGCGGGCGTGTTCGAGCAGTATCCGCACCTGAACGATTTCCACTGAACCGGCGGCGCCGCCGCAACGTCGCGCGCAATGTATCAGGACATTCGAAAGCGCGATTTGGAACATTAGACTGGATCGCATCACATTCGTCGCGAGGCGTGCGTTCCATGTCCTTCCTGTCGCTGTCCGACGTCTACCGCGCGCGCCGCCGCCTCGCCGGGCGCGCAGATGGTACGCCGCTCGTTGCATCCGCCGCGCTGTCCGCGCGCGTTGGCGCACCGGTCTACCTGAAGCTCGAAACGCTGCAGCCGACCGGCAGCTTCAAGCTGCGCGGCGCGACCAACGCGCTCGCGGAACTCGCGGCGCAGCGCGTGACGCGCGTGGTCACCGCGTCGACGGGCAATCACGGCCGCGCGCTCGCGCATGCGGCGCGCGCGCTCGGCATCGACGCGGCCGTCTGCATGTCGTCGCTCGTGCCGGCCAACAAGGTCGAAGCGGTCGCGGCGCTCGGCGCGCGCGTGGTGATCGTCGGCGACAGCCAGGACGACGCGCAGGCCGAAGCAAGGCGCCTGGTATGCGACGAAGGCTATGCGTACGTGCCGCCGTTCGACGATCCGCGCATCATCGCGGGCCAGGCGACGATCGGCGTCGAGATTCTCGAGGCGCTGCCCGATACGGCGACGCTCGTCGTGCCGCTGTCGGGCGGCGGCCTGTTCAGCGGGGTCGCGTTTGCCGCGAAGGCGATCCGGCCGGCGGTCGAGGCAATCGGCGTATCGATGGCGCGCGGCGCCGCGATGCATGCGAGCCTCGCGGCCGGCCGCCCGGTCGACGTCGCCGAGCAGCCGACGCTGGCCGATTCGCTCGGCGGCGGCATCGGCCTCGACAACCGCTACACGTTCGACCTGACGCGCGCGCTGGCCGACGACGTCGTGCTGCTCGACGAGCCGTCGATCGCGCGCGGCATCGCGCATGCGTATCGGGAAGAACGGCTCGTCGTCGAAGGCGCCGGCGCGGTCGGCCTCGCCGCGTTGCTGGATGAACGGATCGCGCGCCGCGATCGCGGCGGCCCGATCGTGGTCGTCGTGAGCGGCGCGAACATCGACATGGCCGCCCATCGCCGGCTCGTTTCGGAGAACTGACATGACCCGTCCCGTCACGTTGCTCGGCCAGGCGCAACTGCGCGCGCTGGTGCCGCTCGATCTCGCCGCGATCGACCAGATCGAGGCCGCGTTCGCGTCGCTGGCGACCGACGCCATCGTGATGCCGCCGATCCTGAATCTCCCGCTGCCGGAGCGCCACGCCGAAGTGGACGTCAAGACCGCTTACCTGCCACGCTTCGACAGCTTCGCGATCAAGGTCAGCCCCGGCTTCTTCGACAACCCGTCGATCGGGCTGCCGAGCCTGAACGGGCTGATGCTCGTGCTGTCCGCGCGCACCGGTCTGACCGAGGCCGTGCTGCTCGACAACGGCTACCTGACGGCCGTGCGCACCGCGGCGGCCGGCGCCGTGGCCGCGCGCCGGCTCGCGCGCGCCGATGCGCGCCGCGCGGCGATCGTCGGCGCGGGCGAGCAGGCCCGGTTGCAGCTCGACGCGCTGATGCTCGTGCGCGACATCACGCACGTGACGGTGTGGGCGCGCGATGCCGAGCGTGCCACGCGATTCGCGGCCGACGTGCGTGCCGCATACGGGATCGACGCGATCGTCGCGCGCTCGGTGCACGCGGCGCTCGCCGACGCCGACATCGCGGTGACGACCACGCCGAGCCGCGCGCCGCTCGTGCAGGCGGAGGATCTGCATCCCGGGCTGCACGTGACGGCGATGGGTTCGGACGCCGACTACAAGACCGAACTCGCGCCGTCGGTGTTCGGCGCCGCGCACTACTTCTGCGACCGGTTGCAGCAGACCCGCGTGGCCGGCGAACTCGCGCATGCGATCGCGGCCGGCGTGGTGCCGGCCGATGCCGTGTTCCCCGAACTCGGCGAAGTGATCGCCGGCCGCCGCGACGGCCGCACGCATCGCGACGACATCACGATCTGCGATCTGACCGGCACCGGCGCGCAGGACACCGCCATTGCCGTGCTTGCGCTGCAGCGCGCCCGCGCGGCGGAAGTCGGCACGATTTTCCACAACGACCTCACGACCTGAGAGGAGACAGATGGCCGCAGTCATCGAAACCTACGAAGCCGCGCCGCGTCTCGCGTTCGATCGCAGCGAATATGCTGCGCGGATCGCGAAGACGCGCGCGGCGATGGAGCGGGCCGGCATCGACCTGCTGATCGTCACCGACCCGACCAACATGGGCTGGCTCACCGGCTATGACGGCTGGTCGTTCTACGTGCACCAGTGCGTGCTATTGGCGCTGGACGGCGAACCCGTGTGGTTCGGCCGCGGCCAGGACGCGAACGGCGCGAAGCGCACCGCGTTCATGGCGCACGAAAACATCGTCGGGTATCCAGATCATTACGTGCAGTCGACGGCCCGTCATCCGATGGACTACCTGTCCGCCGAAGTGATCGCGGCGCGCGGCTGGAGCACGCTGCGCATCGGCGTCGAGCTCGACAACTACTACTTCAGCGCGGCGGCGTACGCGTCGCTGCAGCGGCATCTGCCGGCCGCGCGCTGGGTCGATGCGACCGCGCTCGTGAACTGGCAGCGCGCGGTGAAGTCGCCGCGCGAGATCGAGTACATGCGCGTGGCCGCGCGCATCGTCGAGCGGATGCATGCGCACATCGTCGAGACGATCGAGCCCGGCATGAAGAAAAGCGACCTGGTCGCGCAGATCTATGCGACCGGCATCGGCGGCGCGGAGGGCTTTGGCGGCGACTATCCGGCGATCGTGCCGCTGCTGCCGACCGGCGCGGATGCCGCCGCGCCGCACCTGACGTGGGACGATTCGACGTTCGCGCGCGGTGCCGGCACGTTCTTCGAGATCGCCGGTTGCTACCGCCGCTATCACTGCCCGCTGTCGCGCACGGTCTACCTCGGCAAGCCGCCCGCGCACTTCATCGAAGGCGAGCGCGCGGTGGTCGAAGGGATCGAGGCCGGGCTCGCGGCCGCGAAGCCGGGCAACGTGTGCGAGGACGTCGCGAATGCGTTCTTCGCGGTGCTGCGCCGTGCGGGCATCGAGAAGGACAGCCGCTGCGGCTACCCGATCGGCGCGAGCTATCCGCCCGACTGGGGCGAGCGCACGATGAGCCTGCGTCCGGGGGACCGGACGGTGCTCGAACCCGGCATGACGTTCCATTTCATGCCGGGGCTGTGGCTCGACGACTGGGGGCTGGAGATCACGGAAAGCATCCTGATCACCGAGACCGGCGTCGAGACGTTCTGCAACGTGCCGCGCAAGCTGTTCGTGAAGGAGTAGGGCGATGCGTGCTTCCCCGATTACGCCGACCGTCGATTTCGACGCGGACGGCGAACAGCACGGCTTCCTGAAGCTGCCTTACTCGCGCGACGATTCCGCGTGGGGCGCGATCATGATTCCGGTGACCGTCGTGAAGCGCGGCGACGGGCCGACAGTGTTGCTGACCGGCGGCAATCACGGCGACGAGTACGAAGGGCCGGTCGCGCTGTCGAAGCTGGCCGGTTCGCTGAAGGCGGCCGACGTGACCGGCCGCGTGATCGTCGTGCCGTTCATGAACTATCCGGCGTTTCGCGCCGGTTGCCGCACGTCGCCGATCGATGCGGGCAACCTGAACCGCAGCTTCCCGGGCCGGCCGGACGGCACCGTGACCGAGAAGATCGCCGATTACTTTCAGCGTCACCTGCTGCCGCTCGCGACGCACGTGCTCGACATTCACGCGGGCGGCCGCACGCTCGACTTCGTGCCGTTCGCGGCGATTCACGTGCTGGCGGACCGCGATCAGGAAGCGCGCTGCGAGCGCGCGATGCGCGCGTTCGGCGCGCCGTATTCGATGCGCATGCTGGAGCTCGACAGCGTCGGCCTCTACGACAGCGCGGCCGAGGAGGCCGGCAAGGTATTCGTGTCGACCGAGCTGGGCGGCGGCGGCACGTCGACGGCCGCGAGCGTCGCGATCGCCGAGCGCGGCGTGTATGGATTCCTCGCGCATGCGGGCGTGATCGCGAAGGACGTGATCGACGGCAACGCGCCGCGTACGACGACGCTGCTCGACATGCCGGACGGTTCGTGCTTCACGACGAGCGAGCATCACGGGCTGCTCGAGATGTGCCGCGATCTCGGCACCGAGGTCGACGCCGGCGACGTGCTCGCGCGCGTGCACGACATCGATCGCACGGGCGTCACGCCGATCGAATACGTCGCGCGGCGGCGCGGGCTGCTCGCGGCCCGGCACTTCCCGGGCATCGTGCAGCCCGGCGACACGATCGCGGTGGTGGCCGACATCGTCGAGCGCAACATTCCGGTGGCCGTATGAGGACGCGCACGACGTGATCAAGCTCGACCGATACGACCTCGCGATCCTGCGCCTGCTCGAGCGCGACGGGCGCATCACGAAGTCGAAACTCGCGGAAGCCGTGAACCTGTCGATTTCGCCGGCATGGGAGCGCGTGCGCAAGCTCGAGGAAAGCGGCGTGATCCGCGGCTATCGCGCGGACGTCGACTGGATCGGCGCGTGCGCCGGCAGCCGCATCGTCGTCGAGGTCACGCTGTCGCGGCATACCGCGCCCGACATGCGGCGCTTCGAGGATCGCGTGGCCGCGGCGCCCGAGGTCGCGCAGTGCTACGCGACGGGCGGCGGCGTCGATTACGTGCTGCACGTGGTCGCGCGCGACATCGACCATTACCAGCGCTTCATCGATGCGTTGCTGATGGAAGACCTCGGCATCGAGCGCTACTTCACGTACATCGTGACGAAGGTCGTGAAGTGCACCTCCGGCGGCGTGCCGGACTGGTTGTGAAAGTTCGCGCCGGTGCGCGGCAATACGGAAAAAACCGGCATTTCCAGCCGTGCAAACCGAAATTTCCGCATGCGCCGGCGCGACACAATGAAGTCCGTGCCCACCAACGAGGAGACGCAGCATGCTGCCCGGACACCCCGTTCTGTTCAAGTCGACCTGCTACGTCGACGGTCGCTGGATCCACAGCGACAGTGCCGCGACGGTCGCCGTCGTGAACCCGGCCGATCAGGCCGTGATCGGTCACGTGCCGATGCTCGATCGCGCGCAGATCGTCGCGGCCGTCGATGCCGCGCAGCGCGCGTACGGCACCTGGCGCTGGACATCGCAAGCGGCGCGCAGCGCGGCATTGCTGCGCTGGCATGCGTTGATGCTGCGTCACGTCGACGATCTGGCCGCGCTGCTGTCGCTGGAACAGGGCAAGCCGCTGGCCGAAGCGCGCGGCGAGATCCGCTATGCGGCGAGCTTCGTCGAATGGTTCGCGAACGAGGCCAAACGCGTCGCGGGCCGCACGATTCCGACGCATATCGACGGTGCGCATCTCGGCACCATGATGGAGCCGGTCGGCGTCGCGGCGCTGATCACGCCGTGGAATTTCCCGGCCGCGATGATCACGCGCAAGGCGGCGGCCGCGATCGCGGTCGGTTGCACCGTGGTCGTGAAGCCCGCGCACGAAACGCCGTTCTCGGCGCTCGCGCTCGCGCAGCTCGCCGACGAGGCCGGCTTCCCGGCCGGCGTGTTCAACGTCGTGCTCGGCGAGCCGCAGATGGCGATGGAAACGCTGGTCGGCGACGCGCGCGTGCGTGCGGTGAGCTTCACCGGCTCGACGCGCGTCGGGCGGCTCGTGACCGAAGCCGCCGCGAAGGCCGGCATTCGCAAGATCGCGCTCGAACTGGGCGGCAACGCGCCGTTCATCGTGACCGAGGACGCGGATCTCGACCAGGCGGTGCCGATCGCCGTCGGCGCGAAGTTCCAGACGTCCGGCCAGGACTGCTGCGCGGCGAACCGGATTCTCGTCGCGCGCCCGCTGTACGACGCGTTCGTCGAACGGTATGCGAACGCGGTGCGCGCGTTGAAGACGGGGCCCGCGTTCGAGCAGGGCGTCGACGTCGGCCCGCTGATGCATCAGGCCGCGTTCGACGCGACCGTGGCGCGCGTCGAGGATGCGCGGGCGCGCGGTGCGCGCATCGTCGCGGGCGGCCGGCCGCATGCGCTCGGCGGTTGGTTCTACGAGCCGACCGTGATCGCGGATGCCGCACCCGGCATGCGCGTGGTCGACGAGGAAAACTTCGCGCCGATCTCGGCCGTCGGCGCGTTCGACACGCTCGACGAGGCAATCGAAACGGCCAACGACACCGAATACGGCCTCGCCGCCTACGTATGCGCGACGCGCGTCGACACGATCTTCCAGCTCGTGCGGCGGCTCGATTTCGCGATGGTGTCGGTCAATGGCGTGAAATTCACCGGCGCGCCGATCCCGTTCGGCGGGATGAAGGCGTCGGGCCTCGGGCGCGAAGGCGGCGCCGAAGGCTTCGAGCCGTTCACCGAAACCAAGTACTTCTGCCTCGGCAATCTCGGCCTGCCTGTCGCGGCGACGGCCTGACCCAATCAAAGGAGCACATCATGCAAAAATCGATCGACGCACTGCTGCGCGAGGACCGCGCCCACTTCATGCACCCGTCGACGCACGCGTACGACCACGAGACCGGCGCGCTGCCGGGCAAGATCGTGCGCGGCGGCGAAGGCATCCGCATCGAGGATCACCAGGGCAAGCGCTATATCGACGCGTTCGCCGGCCTCTACTGCGTGAACATCGGCTACGGCCGCACCGAAGTGGCCGACGCGATGCACGAACAGGCGAAGCAGCTCGCCTATTACCACACGTACGTCGGCCACGCGTCGGACGCGATCATCGAGCTGTCGTCGCGCATCATCGACTGGTCGCCGGCGGGGATGAAGAAGGTCTACTACGGGATGTCGGGTTCCGACGCGAACGAGACGCAGGTCAAGATCGTCTGGTATTACAACAACGTGCTCGGCCGCCCGAACAAGAAGAAGATCATCTCGCGCGAGCGCGGCTATCACGGCTCGGGCATCGTGACGGGCAGCCTCACGGGCCTGCCGAGCTTCCACCAGCATTTCGACCTGCCGATCGACCGCGTGAAGCATACGGTGTGTCCGCACTGGTACCGCAAGGCGCCGGCCGGCATGAACGAAGCGCAGTTCGTCGCGTACTGCGTCGACGAACTCGAGAAGCTGATCGCGCGCGAGGGCGCCGACACGGTCGCCGCGTTCATCGCGGAGCCGGTGATGGGCACGGGCGGCATCATCGAACCGCCGGCCGGCTACTGGCCCGCGATCCAGGCCGTGCTGCGCAAGCACGACATCCTGCTGATTTCCGATGAAGTCGTGTGCGGGTTCGGGCGTCTCGGCTCGAAGATGGGCGCGCAGCACTTCGGGATCGAGCCCGACCTGATTACAGTCGCGAAGGGGCTGACGAGCGCGTATGCGCCGCTGTCGGGCGTGATCGTCGGCGAGAAGGTGTGGGACGTGATCGCGCGCGGCTCGCAGGAACACGGGCCGATGGGGCACGGCTGGACGTATTCGGGCCATCCGGTATGCGCGGCCGCGGCGCTCGCGAACCTCGCGATTCTGGAGCGCGAGAACCTCGTTGGCAACGCGGCCGAGGTCGGCGCGTATTTCGGCGCGAAGCTGCGCGATGCATTCGGCGCGCATCCGCTCGTCGGCGAAGTGCGCAGCGTCGGGATGCTGGCCGCGCTCGAGTTCATGGCCGACAAGGACGCACGTACGCCGTTCGATCCCGCGCTGAAGATCGGCGCGCAGGTGTCGGCTGCGGCGTTGCAGCGCGGCGTGATCGCGCGGGCGATGCCGCACGGCGACATTCTCGGCTTTGCGCCGCCGCTCGTGATGACGCGTGCGGAAGCCGACGAGATCGTCGCGATCGTGAAGGATGCGGTGGACGAGGTAGCGGAGCGGAATATTTCGGCCGTCGCGTGAGTTGTCAGCGATCCTGATGCGCGTTCCGGCGCGCGAGGCGACGCCGCCGCATGCAAGTGCGGCGGCGTGTTTTCTTGCCGGTCCGGGTGCAGGTCCGGTTCAGCAAAACCGTCGTCGCATCGCCTACGGCGCGCGTCGGCTATCGCCCGTCACTCAGTAATCCCACACGACCGGGACGAACCGGAAACCGTCGCCGTCCCGGGCAACATGGCCGATGGACGGGAACGCGACGTGCGCGGCAGCCAGCATCGAGCCGGTGTCCGCGGCTTCGTTGAACAGCGCGAGACGCACGTCGACCGCCGCTTCGGGATCGTGTTCGAAGCCGTTTTGCCAGTCGGGATTGTCGAAGTTGACTTCGAAAATCGCATCGCCCGCGAACGTCAGCTTTTCTCCGTTCGATGCGATGTCGACCACGCAGTGCCCCGGCGTATGCCCGCCCGTCACCCGCGCCGACACGCCCGCGGCGACTTCCACGGTGCGATCGAACTGCACGACGTGTTCGCCGTAGAGCTCCATGAACCTCGCTGCCGCCTTGCGCAGCGCGGGCGGAACGGTTTCCGGCATCACCGTCTTGCTGAAGTCCGGATGCTTCCAGAACGCCACTTCCGCGGCCGACACGTGAATGCGTACGTCGGGGCGCAGCTTCGCCTTGACGCCGTTGACGTTCAGCCCGCCGACGTGATCCATGTGCATGTGCGTGATCACGATATCGGTGATCGCGGCCAGATCGATGCCGGCCGATTCCAGACGCATCACCGAGCGCCCGGCGCGCGTGAAGTATTCGAAACCGTCGCCCACGCCCGAATCGATCAGGATCAGGCGATCGCCGCTGCGCACGAGCGCGATGTTGAGCGCCCAGTCGAACATGTCGCGTTGCAGGAAACGGCCGTCGAACCACGCGTTGCGGTCCGCTTCGCTCACGTTGGTGGACATGGTGGAAGTCGGCAGCGGCAGCACGCCGTCGCTGATCAGCACGACATCGACGTCGCCGATGCGCACCGCGTAGCGGGACGAAACGAGCTCGCCCGAAGATTCGTTGCCCAGGCGGGCGGTAACCGGCCGGACGTTGCGGATGGGTGCGTTCATGTTCAGTAATCCTGTTCGTCGAGTGAGGTAAGCCGCGCGGCACGGCGCGGCTCGCTGGCGCGATCGTGAAGGCCGCGCTTCGGTTCGCCCGGATTCCGGTCGAGCGTGTCAACGATTGTAGTGACGGCCGACACATGCCGACAGCGCCGCGCGGGGGCACATCGTGTTGTCCGGACGACAACAATCGGGCCGCAGCTTCGGTGGCCCGAAATGCACGTCGCCCGCCGTCCGTTGCCGGACGGCGGGCGACGCAATGGTTGCCGTTTATGGGAAGCCGGGCGCGGCCGGCGCGCGGGTCAGCCCGGCTGGCCGGGGAGCGTGTCGCCGCGCAGCGAACATCCGCGCGTCTCGATCACCGCCAGCAGCGCGATCAGCCCGACCGCGCAGGCGGCCATCATGTAGTACGCGGGAATCAGTGCGTTGCCGGTCTTGCCGATCAGCCAGTCGTTGACGATCGGCGCGGTGCCGCCGAACAGCGACGTCGACACGTTGTAGGCGATCGCCATGCCCGCGTACCGGACGTGGGTCGGGAACATCGCCGGGAACATCGCGGAAATGGTGGCGAGCTGCGGCACGTAGAGCACGCCGAGCACCGCGAAGCCGACGAACGCGCCGAGCGGGCCGTGCGTCATCAGCGTGAACATCGGCACGGCCGCGACGAACAGCCCGACGAGCGAGATCCACCACATCGTCTTGCGGCCGACGCGATCCGACAGCCAGCCGGCGAACGGCAGCAGCACCATCATCGCGAGCATGCCAATCAGCGGAATCAGCAGCGACATGTTTTCGCTGACGCCGAGCTCCTTGTGCATGTAGGTCGGCATGTACGCGAGCAGCACGTAGTTGACGACGTTCAATGCGACGACGAGCCCGCCGAGCAGCAGCAGCGGCTTCGCATAGCGCACCAGCAGCAGCCGGATCGGCAGCGCGGCGGCGACGCTTTTCTCGCGGCGGTGCGCCTGCTCCTCGAGTTCGCGGAACACCGGCGTTTCCTCGAGGCGCGAGCGCAGGTAGAAGCCGATCAGGCCGAGCGGCGCCGCGACGAGGAAGGGCAGGCGCCAACCCCACGCATGCATCGCCGAATCGCCGAGCAGCAGCGCGAAGCCGAGCATCAGGAACGCGCCGAGCGAGAAGCCGGCGAGCGTCGCGAATTCGAGGAAGCTGCCGCACAGGCCGCGCCGCGAATCGGGTGCGTATTCGGCGATGAAGGTCGCCGCACCGCCGTATTCGCCGCCGGTCGAGAAGCCCTGCACCATGCGCAGCACGATCAGCGCGGCCGGCGCCAGCCAGCCGGCCGTCGCGTAGCTCGGCAGCAAGCCGACGAGCAAGGTTGCGCCCGACATCGTCAGGACCGTCAGCGCGAGCACGCGCTTGCGGCCGAGCCGGTCGCCGAGCGGCCCCCAGAACAGGCCGCCGAGCGGGCGGATCAGGAACGAGATCGCGAACGTGCCGAGCGCGAACAGCGTCGCGCTGGCCGTGTTGCCGGGAAAGAGCGCGGCGGAAATGTACGCGAGGCCGTACGCGTAAATACCGTAATCGAACCATTCGGTCGCGTTGCCGAGGGCGGCGGCCGTGATGGCGACCCGCGGCAGGCTGTGCGGCTCGTCGCCGCGCTGGGTGGTTGTATCGTCGGGAATCGACGACGCGGCGGAAACGGAAGTCCACGATGGCACGTATCGCATGAGGGTCCTCGCTATCAGCATGCGCCCGGGCGGGCGCCGACGAGGATCAAAGTAATCCCGCCAATTAGCGATGCCCGATGTCATAGGACGATGTGGAGATCGGGGTTTTCCCGCGCCGTGGCGGGGGGCCGGCTGAGGCCGGGCCGGCTCGCCGCGGCGCCGGCCGGCGAATGGCGGTAAGCTGCGCGCAGCCATGCGGGATTCGTCGGAGTGTGCGGCGCGTGGCGTCCCTTTTTTCACCCTTCATCAGGAGCGCATATCGTGGCGACCTACATCGTCTTTACACGGGAAAGCACGCAGGACCAGCATGAGCTCGACCTCTACTCGAGCCAGGTCGGAGCGACCCTCGCCGGCCATCCGGTGAAGGTGCTCGCCGCTTATGGGCCGCAGGAAACCCTCGAGGGCGAAGGCCCGGAAGGCGTCGTGATCGTCGAGTTCCCGTCGAAGGAGGCCGCGCACGCGTGGTATCACGGCCCCGAATACCAGAAGGTCGTCCAGCACCGGTTCAAGGGCGCGCGCTATCGCGCGGTGCTGGTCGAGGGCGTCTGAGCGCGGCCGCGCGCGCCCGTTACCGCACGTGCGGCAGCAGCGCGCGCAGCCAGTACGCGACGGCCACCGCGCCGCCATCCGGCGTACCGATCGCGCGTTCGCCGAGATAGCTGGCCCGTCCCGCGCGCGGCGTCATGCGTGCCGTTTCCTGCGCGCCTCGCTCGGCCGCGTCGACGGCCGCCGCCCATGCGCTCGCGGGATCGCGATCGCCGTCGAGCGCGCGGCCGAATGCGTCGACGGCCGGCACTAGCGCATCGAGCATCGTCCGGTCGCCGGCCTGCGCACCACCGAGTTCACTGATCGAATCCACCGCCGCGCGGAACGCCGCGGACCAGTCGCGCGGCGACGGCTCGGCGATATCGGCCAGCCGGCGCGACGCGCGCAGCAGCGCGGTCGCATAGAACGGGCCGGAGCTGCCGGCGATCGCGCGACGCAACGCGGCGCCGAGCGCCGCGAGCGCACCGGACGGCGTGCCGTACGCGGTGTCGGGTAGTTCGAGGATCGCCTGCGCGGCGCGCCGCATGCTCGCGCCGAGATCGCCATCGCCGGCTGCCGCATCGAGATCCGTCAACGTCTGCTCGTGGTCGATCAATGTTTGCGCCACCGCGTGCAGCGCCGGCTGCAGGCGCGCGGCCCACGCGCGGCCGGCTGCGTCGAGCGGCGGCAGCGGCGCGTCCTGCGACGCGGCCGCGGCCACGCGAATCCGTGTGTTCACGATGCCGCCGCCCGGCCATGCACGCGCCTGCGTCGGCGCATCGAGCAGCGCCGCGCGCTCGTCGTTCAGCCGCAGCACCGAGATCGAGCAGCCCGGCATGTTCAGCGCGGACAGGAACGTGCCGGCCCATGCGCGCGCGACGACGATGCCGCGCCGGCTCAGGTTGTCGAACGCGGCGCGCAGCACGATCGCGAGTTCCATGTCCGGCGTCGCGCCGAGGCCGTTGACGAACAGCGCGACGCGCTCGTCGCGCTCGAGCACGAGATCGGCGACGATGCTCGCGAGCAGCGTGTCGGCCAGCGCGTCGGCCGGCAGCGGCGCGCGGCGCTCGACGCCTTTCTCGCCGTGGATGCCGAGGCCCAGCTCGATCTCGTGATCGGCGAGGCTGAAGCCCGATTTGTCGGCGCCCGGGATCGTGCAGCCGTCGAGCGCGACGCCCATCGTGCCGAGCTCGGCCGCCGCGTCGCGCGCGATGCTCGCGACGCGGGCAAGCGGCAGCCCGCGCGCGGCGGCGGCGCCCGCGAGCTTGTGGATCAGCACGGTGCCGGCGATCCCGCGCCGCTGGCCGCGCTCGACGCGGCCGCGCAGCGCGACGTCGTCGGCGACGACGACGGTTTCGACCGGAATGCCTTCCGCGCGTGCGAGCTCGGCGGCGAGCCCGAAATTGAGGCGGTCGCCGGTGTAGTTCTTCACGATCAGCAGCGCGCCGTTCGGGCCGGCGCTCGCGCGAATCGCGGCGAGCACGGCGTCGGTCGACGGCGACGTGAACACTTCGCCGCACACGGCCGCGCTCAGCATCCCTTCGCCGACATAGCCGCCGTGCGCGGGCTCGTGGCCGCTGCCGCCGCCGGACAGGATCGCGACCGGCCGCTGCGACGGCTCGGGCAGCGGCTGGCGGACGAGCACGTGCTCGTCGCCGAGGATCGCGAGATGCGGCGATTGCCGCGCGATGCCTTCCAGCATCTCTCGCACGACGTCGGACGGGCGGTTTACTAGCTTTTTCATGGCGACGGGTTCCGGACGGGTGAACGGGGCTCGGCCGGACGCGCACGGGCGCCGGACGGCTTTCGTGTTGCGGAGGATCGTGCGTGAGCGGTTGCCGGTCGCAGGCGATCGCATAACCGACGACCGGATGCGGGGCGGGCAACGAAGCGTACGCCTGGCGCCACGATACATCAGGTTCGGACGTCGCGACACGGATCGCGACGCGATCGCGCCGGGGCGGAACGGCGGCGCGCGCCGGATGCCGCTACTTGAGCGCGGCGATCGCCTTCGCGCGAATCAGCCGCGCACGCAGCACGTTGCGGCTGATGCCGAGCAACTGCGCGGCCCGGATCTGGTTGCGATGGCTGAATTCGAACGCGACGCGCATGACCGTGTCCTCGATGTGTTCGAAAAGATTGCCGTGCCCTTCGTCGAACAGGTCGCGCAGCGCGTGTTCGAGCGCCGCCTGTGCGTCGGCGGGCGAATCGGCTGCTGGCGCGGCAACGGTCGGCCGGCATGGCGGCGCGATGTGCAGGTCGGTGTCCTGCAGCGCGTCGTGGCGGCTCACGAGCAGCGCGTGATGGATCACGTTCTCCAGTTCGCGGATATTGCCCGGCCAGCCGTGCGCCTCGAGCCGACGCTCGGCGCGCGGATCGATGCGGCGCGGGCCGCTGCCGAGCCGGTCGCGGTACATGTCGAAGAAGTGCCGCGCGAGCGGCAGGATGTCGCCCGGGCGCTCGCGCAGCGGCGGGACCGCGAGCTGCACGACGTTGAGCCGGTAGAACAGGTCGCCGCGAAAATGTCCGGCCGCGACGGCCTGCTGCAAGTCGACGTTGGTCGCCGCGACCACGCGCACGTCGACCGGAATCCCCGTGCGCGAACCGAGCCGCACGACCTCGCGTTCCTGCAGCACGCGCAGCAGCTTGACCTGCATCGCGAGCGGCAGGTCGCCGATTTCGTCGAGAAACAGCGTACCGCCGTGCGCGGCTTCGAACCAGCCGGGCTTCGCGTTGATCGCACCCGTAAACGCGCCTTTCTCGTGGCCGAACAGTTCGCTGTCGACGAGCGTTTCGGAGAATGCGCCGCAGTTCACCGCGACGAACGGCCCGTCGCGACGGGCGCCGAGATCGTGCACGCGGCGCGCGATCAGTTCCTTGCCGGTGCCCGTCTCGCCGACGATCAGCACGTTCGCGTCGCTCGGCGCGACGCGGCGAACCTGTTCGAGCAGCGCGAGCGAACGCGGATCGGCGAACACCTGCGCTTGCGCACAGGGCTGCGCGTGACGTTCGGGCCGCGTGAGCACGGGCGCCTCGGCCTGAAGCTCGGCGAGGTCGCGGGGCGCGGTGACGACACGAAGATTGAGCGGGCGCGGCGATGGGGAAATGGAAGTCATGGCGATGAACCGTTGGATGGCCAGGCGATGCGGGGCGGCTGCTGCGTGATCAGCAGAGTGTTGAACGTTTCGCCGCGCGCGAAAAGCATCGATTTCTGATAACCAAAGCGCGATTGCTGCGGAACCTGCAATGGCGCGGAAGCGCGGCGGCGCCGAGACGCTCGAACGTCGAATCGGGTGCTATCGCGCGTGATGCGCTGCTGCCTGATCAGCAGCGCATCAGCAGAGCCGCTGCACCGGATTCATCGCGTGACGGAATATCGATGTGACGCGCGAGCCGAAACGCTTGCCACTGTCGCGCATTTGGTCGAGCGCCAATTCTGACGGGCGATGGCGCAAAGTTTCGGGATGCAGACGACCTTGCCGCCGCGCACCCGAACCGATGGCACGCTCCTTGCTGACCCGAGCAGGTATCGCCGCACTGCACGCGGCTCCACCACGGGAACACATGGCATGAGCCACACCCTCAACGTCGTCGCGATATCGGGTAGCCTGCAGCGGCCGTCGCGCACGCTGGCGCTGACCGACGCGATCGTCACGGCGCTCGGCGCCGCGCTGCCGATCGATACGCGGCTGATCGAACTCGGCGAGATCGGCAGCCGGCTGGCCGGCGCGCTGACGCGTGCGCAGGTGCCGGCCGATCTCGATGCGCTGATCCGCGCGATCGAGACGGCAGACGCGCTCGTCGTCGCGAGCCCGGTGTACCGCGCGTCGTACACGGGCCTTTTCAAGCACCTGTTCGACCTCGTGCGCCACGACGCGCTCGTCGACGTGCCCGTGCTGCTCGCGGCCACCGGCGGCAGCGAGCGGCATGCGCTCGTGATCGACCATCAGCTGCGCCCGTTGTTCAGCTTCTTCCAGGCACGCACGCTGCCGATCGGCGTGTATGCGTCCGAAAGCGATTTCAACGCGTACCAGATCGCCAGCCCGGCGTTGCGCGAGCGCATCGCGCTCGCGGTGAATCGCGCGGTGCCGCAACTGCGCGCGCATGTGCTTTCCGCCGCGGCCGCGTAAGCCGCTTTTTCGTTTCCCCTTCGACCAGGACACCTTCATGAGCCTTCCCGACCCTTCCGCCGACGGCGTCAAATTCGCGTACTGGGTGCCGAACGTCAGCGGCGGCCTCGTCGTGAGCACGATCGAGCAGCGCACCGACTGGAGCCTCGAATACAACCAGAAGCTCGCGCGCACGGCCGAGGCAGCCGGCTTCGACTACGCGCTGAGCCAGATCCGCTTCACGGCCGGCTACGGCGCCGAATATCAGCACGAGTCGGTGTCGTTCAGCCAGGCGCTGCTGCATGCGACGACGAAGCTCAAGGTGCTCGCCGCGATCCTGCCGGGGCCGTGGCATCCGGCCGTGGTCGCGAAGCAGCTCGCGACGATCGACCACATCTCGAACGGGCGCATCGCGATCAACGTCGTGAGCGGCTGGTTCAAGGGCGAATTCACCGCGATCGGCGAGCCGTGGCTCGAGCACGACGAACGCTATCGGCGCTCGAAGGAATTCATCCAGGCGCTCAAGGGCATCTGGACGCAGGACAATTTCACGTTCAAGGGCGACTTCTACCGCTTCAACGACTACACGCTGAGCCCGAAACCGGTGCAGAAGCCGCATCCGGAAATCTTCCAGGGCGGCAGCTCGCGCGCGGCGCGCGACAACGCGGCGAGCGTGTCGGACTGGTATTTCACGAACGGCAATACGCCGGAGAACCTGAAGGCGCAGATCGACGACATCCGCGCGAAGGCGGCCGCGAACAACCATCGCGTGCGGATCGGCGTCAATGCGTTCGTGATCGCGCGCGACACCGAGGAAGAAGCGAAGGCCGTGCTCGACGACATCATCCGGCATGCGCACGTCGAGGCCGTGCACGCGTTCGGCGATGCGGTGAAGCAGGCCGGCAAGGCGTCGCCCGAGGGCGAGGGCAACTGGGCGAAATCGACGTTCGAGGATCTCGTGCAGTACAACGACGGCTTTCGCACGAACCTGATCGGCACGCCGCGGCAGATCGCCGAGCGGATCGTCGCGCTGAAGGCGATCGGCGTCGATCTCGTGCTGGCCGGGTTCCTGCATTTCATCGAGGAAGTCGAGTACTTCGGCAAGCGCGTGCTGCCGCTCGTGCGCGAGCTGGAGGCGCAGCGGCAGGCCGTGGCCGCGTGACGCCGACCGGCCGCCTGCGCGCGGCCCGCGATCGTGCGGGCCCGCGCGGCGGCACGACGCTTACGTGATGCCTGCCATCTTCGACGCCTCGATCACCATCTCCACGCCGAGGCCGCCGAGCACCGCGCCCATCGCCCAGCGCTGCGCGAGCAGCAGCGCGGGACGGCCGTGCAGAAACCTCGCGAGGCTGCTCGAGCAGATCGCCACCAGCCCGTTGGCCGACGCGAACGCGGCAATCAGCAGCGAGCCGAGAAACAGCGACTGGCCGAACACGCTGCCTTGCCCGTAGTCGATGAACTGCGGCAGCAGCGACACGAACAGCATCGCGAGCTTCGGGTTCAGCACGCTGGTCGTCGCGCCCATCGCGAGCAGCCGCAACGGCTGCTCGTTCGGCAGCGTTTTCTCCTCGAACGGCGAGCGGCCGCCCGGCCGCACCGCCTGCCATGCGAGATACAGCAGATAGGCCGCCCCGACCGCGCCCAGCACGCTGCCCGCATAGGGCACGCTCATGAACAGCGTCGTGATGCCGAACGCCGCGGCGAACATGTAGAACAGGTAGCCGATCATCACGCCGGCGAGCGAAACGAGGCCGGCCGCGCGCCCTTGCGCGATCGAGCGCGACATCACGTAGACCATGTTCGGCCCCGGCGTGACCGCGAGCATGCCGCCGATGACGAGGAACCCGTAGAGCGATCCGGACGTGTGCATGTTTTCCGCTTCCTGCATCGAGTGAGTGCCGACGCAGGTCATTCTCCGGCGATGGAGGCGAACAGTAAAACGGGATAAACTGAATCGATTGATCAGTTTTTCTGAATCGACATGAAAAAGCTCGACCTCGATGTGCTCGCGATGGTGGTCGCCGTCGCGGATTCCGGATCGTTCGCGCAGGGCGCGCAGGCCGTGCATCGGTCGCCGTCGGCGGTGAGCATGCAGATCAGGACGCTGGAGGACGCGCTCGGCAAGCCGCTGTTCATCCGCGACACGCGCAACGTCACGGCGACCGACGACGGCAGGATGCTCGCCGACTACGGCCGGCGGATGCTCGCGATGCGCGACGAGGCGTGGGCGTCGGTCGTGCGTCCGGAGATTCGCGGCCGCGTGACGATCGGCGTGCCCGACGATTACATCTCGTCGCTGCTGCCGCAGGTGCTCGGCAAGTTCGCCGCGATGCATCCGCGCGTGGAGGTGCGCGTGATCGGCCAGCCGAGCCGCGCGCTCGTGCCGATGCTGAAGGACAACACGGTCGATCTCGCGTGCCTCACGCGGATCAAGGGCGTGACGGGCGAGCTGATCCGGATGGAGCCGCTCGTCTGGGTCGGCTCGCCGAAGCGCAACGTGTGGGAAGAGCGGCCGCTGCCGGTGGCGTTTTTCCCGCACGGCGGCAGCATGGCGCGCGATCACGCGGTGAGAGCGCTGAATCGACGGAAGATCCCATACCGGATGTCGTACGAAAGCCCGAGCCACCTCGGGCTGCTGAGCATGGTGGAGGCCGGGCTCGCGGTCGCGCCGCTCGCGCGCTGCTGTATTCCCGATCATCTCGTGCAACTGTCGGAAAGCCACGGGTTGCCGCCGCTCGGCGAAATGGAAGTCGTGCTCGCGCGCAGCGCGCAGTCCGCGCGCCCGCCGTGCGACTACCTCGCCGAGCAGATTCTCGGCGAATGGCGCGTCTGAGGGCCGCTACGCGCCGTGTGTCAGCACGACGCCAGCAGCCATTCGCGGAAGGCGACGAGCGACGGCAGCGTTTCGTTGCCCGGCGGGTAGACGAGGTAATAGCTGCGCTGGCTGGTAATCGCGTCGCCGATCGACACGAGTTCGCCGCGGCTCAATTCATCCTCGACGAGCACCTTCGGCACCAGCCCGATCCCCATTCCCGCGCGCACGGCCTGAATCAGGTGCGACGTCAGCTCGAAGCTCGGGCCGACGCGCATCTGGCGATGGTCGAGTCGATAGTGCGAGAACCACTCGGCCCAGGCCTGCTGATTGCTCGTCACGCCCAGCAGCGTCTGCTTCGCGGCCCAGGCCGGCGTGCGCGTGTCGGTCTTGCGGCCGCGCCCCGTATCGGGCGGCGCGATCGCGATCAGGAACTCGTTGTACAGCCGGTGCGCGTGCAGGCCCGGCCAGTCGTCCGCGCCGACGGTGATCGCCGCGTCGAGGTCGTCGTTGAGAAAATCGATCGCGCCGATTCGTGAATGAAGGTGCACGGTCACACCCGGATGCGCGGCGTAGAAGCCGTGCAGGTGCGGCAGCAGCCATTTCGAGCCGAACGTCGGCAGGGTGGCCAGCCGCAGCGAGCCGGCGCCGGCCTGATGCGACATCGCTTGCAGCGTCGCGCCGCGAATGCGCCCGAGCGCGCCGCTCAGCTCGGCGAAATAGCGGCGGCCGACTTCGGTCAGCTTGACCGAGCGGCCCTCGCGCCGGAACAGCGGCACGCCGAGCTGATCCTCGAGCGTCTGCACCTGCCGGCTGATCGCGCTCTGGCTCAGCGACAGCTCGTCGGCCGCGCGCGTGTAGCTTTCATGCCGCGCGGCGGCCTCGAATGCGAGCAGCAGCGACATCGACGGGGTGAGGCGACGGTAATTCATGAGTTTTATGCAAGTTTCGCCGGTCGAGAATTCGTTTGTTTCTGGCGGGATATCCAAAGATACTGGAATTCCCGGTTATGCGGAAACTTGCCAAAAAATCATGTTTTGGCGCGCGCGAGCCGGCCGGCTCCCCCCACATTGCGTTTTTGCCCCATGTCGATCGTCCCGTTGCCCCGTCCTGCCAATCCGTCCGCGAACGTTTACCGCGATTTTCTCGTCGCGTTGCGGGCGACCGGCTTCGCCGGGGAAATCCGCGCGGACCACGCGAACCGGACCGTGCAGGCCACCGACAACTCGATCTACCAGCGCCTGCCGCAGGCGGTGGTCTGCCCCGCGCATGCGGACGACGTCCAGTTGCTGGCCCGGCTGCTGGCCGAGCCCGCGCATCGCGACGTCGCGGTGGCCGCGCGCGGCGGCGGCACCGGCACCAACGGGCAGTCGCTGACCGACGGCATCGTCGTCGATCTGTCGCGGAACATGAACCGCATCCTCGAGATCGACGCGGAAGAACGCTGGGTGCGCGTGGAGGCCGGCGTCGTCAAGGATCAGCTCAATGCGGCGCTGAAGCCGCACGGCCTCTTCTTCGCGCCGGAACTGTCGACGTCGAACCGCGCGACCGTCGGCGGGATGATCAACACCGACGCGAGCGGCCAGGGCAGCTGCACGTACGGCAAGACGCGCGACCACGTGCTCGAACTCGATTTCGTGCTGATGGGCGGCGAGCGGCTGCACAGCGACGCGCTCGACACTGAAGAACTGGAGCGCCGCTGCGCGCGGCAGGACCGCGTCGGCAAGGTGTATCGCACCGCGCGGCGCATCCGCGACGACAAGGCGGCGCTGATCGACGCGAAGTTTCCGAAACTCAACCGCTGCCTGACCGGCTACGACCTCGCGCACCTGCGCGAGGCGGACGGCCGCTTCAACCTGAACAGCGTGCTGTGCGGCGCGGAAGGCTCGCTCGGCTTCGTCGTCGAGGCGAAGCTCAACGTGCTGCCGATCCCGAAGTTTTCGGTGCTGGTCAACGTGCGTTATGCGGGCTTCATGGACGCGCTGCGCGACGCGCGCGCGCTGCTCGAACACCGGCCGCTGTCGATCGAGACGGTCGATTCGAAAGTGCTGATGCTCGCGATGAAGGACTTCGTGTGGAGCAGCGTGGCCGAGTATTTCCCGCAGGACGACGCGCGTCCGACGCTCGGCATCAACCTGATCGAATTCAGCGGCGACGACGAACACGACGTCGATGCGCGCGTGCGCGCATTCGTCGAGCATCTGCGCACCGATACGAGCGTGGCGCGGCTCGGCCACACGCTGGCGGTCGGCGACGACGCGGTGAAGCGCGTGTATGCGATGCGCAAGCGCGCGGTCGGCCTGCTCGGTAACGTGCAGGGCGAGGCGCGTCCGCAGCCGTTCGTCGAGGACACCGCGGTGCCGCCCGAGAACCTCGCCGCGTACATCGCCGAGTTCCGCGCGCTGCTCGACGGCCACGGGCTGCAGTACGGGATGTTCGGCCACGTCGATGCGGGCGTGCTGCACGTGCGCCCGGCGCTCGACATGAAGGACCCGAAGCAGGCGGCGCTGGTGCGGCCCGTGTCGGATGCGGTGGCCGAGCTCACGCAGCGCCATGGTGGCCTTTTATGGGGCGAGCACGGCAAGGGCGTGCGCTCCGAATATGCGCCGGCGTTTTTCGGGGAGCTGTATCCGTCGTTGCAACAACTGAAGGCCGCGTTCGATCCGCACAACCAGTTCAACCCGGGCAAGATCGCGACGCCGCCGGACTCCGCGCTGCGGCTGCTGAAGATCGACGAGGTGCCGACGCGCGGCGACCATGACCGGCAGATCGACGAGCGCGTGTGGCAAAGCTACGGCACCGCGATGCATTGCAACGGCAATGGTGCGTGCTACAACTTCGATCCGGACGACGCGATGTGCCCGTCGTGGAAGGCGACGCGCGAACGCGTGCAGTCGCCGAAGGGGCGCGCGTCGCTGATGCGCGAATGGTTGCGCCTGCAAGGGCAGGCGGGCGTCGACGTCGTCGCGGCGGCGCGCACGCGGCAGCCGTTCCTGCGCGGTCTGGCCGCGCGCTGGCGCAACGGCCGCAACGCCCGCGATGGCGACGCGGATTTCTCGCACGAGGTGTACGACGCGATGGCCGGTTGCCTCGCGTGCAAGTCGTGCGCGGGACAGTGTCCGGTCAAGGTGAACGTGCCCGAGTTCCGCTCGCGCTTTCTCGAGCTGTATCACCAGCGGTACCTGCGGCCGCTGCGCGACTACCTGATCGGCTCGCTCGAATTCACGATGCCGTGGATGGCGCGCGTGCCGGCGCTGTACAACGGGCTGATGGGTGCCGGCTGGGTGCGGACGCTGCTCGAGCGTCGAGTCGGCATGGTCGACAGCCCGCTGCTGAGCCGCTTCGATCTCGCGGCCGTGATCCGCGCATGGCGCGTGAAGCCGGCCGATCCGCATGCGCTCGCCGCGCTGAGCGATGCGCAGCGCGCGCGCAGCGTCGTCATCGTGCAGGACACGTTCACGCGCTACTTCGATACCGAGCAACTGGCGACGCTGCTCGAGCTGGCGGCGCGCCTGGGCTTTCAGGTGTGGCTGGCGCCGCTCGCGCCGAACGGCAAGGCGCTGCACGTGCAGGGGTTTCTTCACGCATTCGAAAAGGCGGCGGTCCGCAACGCGACGCAACTGGCCGCGCTCGCGCGCTCTGGCGTCGCGCTGGTCGGTCTCGATCCGGCGATGACGCTGACGTATCGGCAGGAGTACCGGAAGGTGACGGGGCTCACCGACGTGCCGAAGGTCGCGCTGCCGCAGGAATGGCTGCTCGATGTGCTGCCGGAAGCCGGTGCGGGCGGGGCGACGGTTTCATATCGGCTGCTGCCGCACTGCACCGAGAAGACCAATGCGCCGGACAGCGGCAAGCAATGGGTGCAGGTATTCGCGCGTCGCGGGCTGCGCTTGCAGGTTCAGGCGGCCGGGTGTTGCGGGATGTCGGGCACGTACGGGCACGAGGCGCGCAATCTCGCGACGTCGAAGACGATCTATGCGCAGTCTTGGGCCGCGCACGTTGACGGGCCGGAGCAGGAAGGCGAGGCGCTGGCGACCGGGTATTCGTGCCGCAGCCAGGTGAAACGCCTGTCGTCGAAGCAGGTGCGCCATCCGTTGCAGGCGCTGCTCGACCATGTGCGGGCCGTGGGGTGACAACAGGGCGGTGCGGGGTGCGCGCCGCCTAGGCGGCGTCGATCGCGCGTCGAGCGGCAACCCCGTGCCGCTGTCGACTGCCGCCGGCGCGGGTCAGGCGTCGGCTTTCGCCGCTTTACGCGCCCGCGGTTTTTCCGCCGCGGGAAGCACGCCGACGCCGCGCGGCCGTTTCGGCTCGATCCGCATTTGCCGGATCACGCGCCGGAAGTCGATCTCGTGCGCGGCCAGCGTGCCGATCAGTTTCGCGATGACCGCGAGGTGGGAAGGGACGGTGCCCTTGCTCGAATAGTTGGTGATCGAACTTTCGTTCATCCGGATCAGGCGGGCGAACTCGCGCGCCGTCAACTGCGCCTTCTTCAACTCCTGCTGGAATTCCGCATACGCCATTGCACACATGATGCTTCGTCTCCGTGAATCGGCATTCGGCCCGCGCGGCGCCGGCGTCGACGGGTGGCGTTCCCGTCGTGCCGGCGCCGCGTGGGGTTACATCTTCACCTGGTCGAGGAAGGTCTTCTTGCCGCTCTTGTAGCCGTAGATCGAGATGATCCCGTGCGTCAGGTCGCCCTTCGAGTCGAACGTCGTCGTGCCGATCACGCCGTCGTACTTCGTCGCCGGCATCGCCGCGAGGATCTTCGCCGGATCGGTCGAGTTCGCGCGCTTCATCGCGTCGACCGCGATGTAGACCGCGTCATACGCGAACGGTGCGTCGAACTTGATGCCCTGGTTGAAGCGTTTCTGGTACTTCGCGAGGAAGTCCGCGCCGCCCGGCATCTTCTCGAGCGCAGCGCCTGCCTGCGAGCACAGCACGTTGTCGGCCGCCGGGCCGGCCAGCTGCGCGAGCGAGTCCGTGCACACGCCGTCGCCGGACAGGATCTTCGCGCGCAGGCCGAGCTGCTTCGCCTGCTTCGCGAGCGGGCCGCCGGTGGCGTCCATGCCGCCGTACATGATCGCGTCGGGATTCTCGCCCTTGATCTTGGTCAGGATCGCGCGGAAGTCCACCGCCTTGTCGTTGGTCGCGTCGTGCGACAGCACCTTCAGGCCGAGCGCCTTCGCCTTCTTTTCGAACTCGTTCGCGAGGCCCTGGCCGTACGCGGTCGAATCGTCGATCACCGCGACGCTCTTCACGCCCTTCGACTGTGCATAGCTCGCGAGCGCCGGGCCCTGCTGCGCATCGGTCGCGACCACGCGGTAGGTGGTCTTGAAGCCTTGCTGCGTGTAGGTCGGGTTCGTGGCAGACGGCGAGATCTGCACGATGCCCGCGTCGCTGTAGATCTTCGACGCCGGGATCGACGTGCCCGAGTTCAGGTGGCCGATGACGGCGACGACCTTGTCGTCGACGAGCTTCTGCGCCACCTGCGTCGCCTGGCGCGGGTCGGCCGCGTCATCCTGCGCGTCGAGCTGCAGCGTGATCTTCTTGCCGCCGATCGTCAGGCCCTTCGCGTTGATTTCTTCGACCGCGAGGCGCGCGCCGTTCTCGTTGTCCTTGCCGAGGTGCGAGATGCCACCCGTCGTCGGTTCGACGCTGCCGATCTTCACCACTTGATCGGCCATCGCGCCCGAGGCGGCCGCGAACGCGGCGGCAGCCAATGCAACGGTGATCAGGGGTTTGCAGCGCATGCCGACAGTGCTTCGTTCCATCTGTCATCTCCGAATTGAATGTCTTTCTATTGACGTCTCGACCGGCCGGCCGCAGCCGGCGCGATCGGACGATTTTCACTACCCGTCACGGGCGCGCTTGCATGGCGTCCGGCCGGGTGACCTGCCGCCCGGGCGAGCGGGCGGACCGGCGCCTGACGCGATGCAATTCGTATGAATATATCGGAACCCGCTTCCGCGTGCCGCCGTGCCCCGAGTGGCGGGCTGTTGCGGCGCTTGCCGGCGCGCGAATGTCGAAGGTTCCGGATACCGGAAATCGGGCGCCGCGGTGGCCTGCGGATTGCGATTCGCTGTCGTCGGCCTTACGGCCGTATCCATTATTCGGCCGGTCGTCGCGGCGAAGCCATGGACACTGACGTGCGGTCAATCCGGAACTGTTTGGTCGATTTGTCTGCACAGTTTGGTCAATTGCGAATCGCGTATCCGGTTGCATGGTCATGCTTCATCGGCAGCGACAGCCGTCGTTATGCAACTAACGGTCTGGTTCGCCAGCATCAACGAATGCGTGCCGATTGCATTGACCGCGCCATTCGTCCAGTTCGGCAGAAACCGGGGCTTTTCCCGACCGGCCCGCTTCGGCTTTCGGATCGTCGCGTTGGCCACGCAATCGCCGCCATCTCGACCTACGACCGTCCGCGCCATGCGACGACGGTCACGCCTGCAATCGCCAGCAGGCCGCCGCACGCCGTCGCGATGCCGGGCCGCTCGCCCGTCAGCGCCATCGACAGCAGTGTCGCAACCGCCGGCGTCAGGTAGAGAAAGTTGGCCGCGCGCGCGGCGCCGAAGTAGCCGAGCGCGAAGGTCCATGTCGCGTAACCGAGCGCGGCGGGAAAGACGCCGAGCACCACGACAGCCAGCGCCGTATCGCGCGACCCGCCGCCCAGCGACACGAGCGCGCCTGGCAGCCACGGCGCGAGCAGCGCCGCGCCCGCCAGCAGCGTGTATGCGGTGCACGGCAGCGCGCCGTACACGGGAATCAGCCGCCGCTGCAACACGAAATAGCTGGCCGAACACAGCGCCGCGCCGAGAATCAGCGTGCTTCCCGAGCCGAGGACGAGGCCGCCCGGCTGCCCTTGCGCGATCACCGCGATGCCGGCCAGGCTGACCAGCGACCCGAGCCAGCCCCAGCGGTTGAAGCGCTCGCGCAGAAACACGGCGGCCAGCAACGCGGTGAAGATCGGCAGCGTGTTCACGATGAAACTCGCCGCGCCGGCCGACACGGTCTGTTCGCCGGTATTGAGCAGCGCGTTGTAGAGTGCGATGCCGAGCAGGCCGCACGCGAGAAAGCGCCACGCATCGCCTATTGCCGGCAGCGGCGGCCGTCGCCACGCGAGCCACGCGATCACGAGCAACGCGGCGGTCGCGAAGCGCGCGGCCGCGAGCTGCAGCGGTGCGAGGCCGTGCAGGCCGATCCGGATGAACGGGAAGGCGGACGCCCACGAGACGATCGTGAACGCGACGGCCGCTGCCGCGACGAGCGGTTGTCGCGCGCCGCGCGACGTCGGTGACGAAAGCGTATTCATGCGGTAATGGTGCGGCATGGCGAGATGCTAAGCTAGCGCACAGATCAACACCCGGATATGAATATGGCTCACAGCTCGGCGGCGCGGCGGGCAGACGGTCCGGCGCATGCGCGCCCGGTGGCCGCCACCCCGATGCCGGGCCCGCGGCCGCCGCTCGCGAGCCTGGAGACGGTCTGCACGGTCGCGCGCGAGGGTTCGTTTCTCGCGGCCGCCGACGTCTCCGGCGTCACGCACGGCGCGATCAGCCGGCGGGTGGCCGCCGTGGAAAACTGGCTCGGGATGGCGCTGTTCGAGCGGCATGCGCGCGGCGTGCGCCTGACGCCGGACGGGCAGCGCTTCGTCGGCCGGATCGAGCAGGCGTTCGCGATCATCGATAGCGCGGCCGATCAGTGGCGCTCGCCGCGCACGCCGCGGCTGGTCCGGATGAGCGTGGTGCCCGCGTTCGCGCAGCTGTGGCTGCTGGAGCGGCAGCCTGCGCTCGAGCGTGAAGCGCCCGCGCTGCGCATCGAGCTCGGCATCGAGCTGCGCAACGTGGATATCGCCGGCGGCGAAGCCGATCTGTCGATCCGGTACGGGCGCGGCAACTGGCGTCAGCTTGAAACCCGCCCGTTCATGCCGGAACGGCTGTATCCGGTCGCGCATCCGCGGCTCGCCGCGCAACTGGCCAGGATGCGCCGCGCAACGGGCGATGCCGCGCTGCTCGACATGCCGTTGCTGCACGATTCCGACGTGACCGGCTGGCGCACGTGGTTCGATGCGCTCGGCATTCCGTTCAAGCCGCGTGCGCAGGATCGCCGGTTCGAGGATTACAACCTCGTGCTGGCGGCGGCCGAAGCGGGGCTGGGCGTGGCGCTTGCGCGAACACCGCTTGCGGATGCGTATCTGCGGCGCAGCGCACTCGTGCGCGTGAGCCGCCACGAAGTCGATTCGCTGCTCAGCTATCACTTCGTGCATGCGAAGGGCGAGAATCGACCGGAGGTGCTCGCGTTGATGGAGCGGATGGTCAGGGCGCTGGGGTAGGGGGCGCGGCGGATTGCGTAGAATGGCGAGCGGGACGCATGCCTTTCACGGCCGAAGGTCGTCGTACATCGAGATTTCCGCACCCGCGGCATGGGCAAGCGCGAGTGCTTCGGCGAGGTCGTCTTGGCTGACGGCGAACGCCGTATAGGCGTCGTGTCCGGTGTCGAGATGAAGCAACGCGTACCCTTTATCGGCCAGCCAGGCGCCCAGCACGAGCAGCCCGGCCGGTACGTCGCCTTCGCCGTCCCAGGTCCAGCGCTCGGCGATGCCCAGCGTATCGAGCATCTGGTTTGCCTGCCATTCGATTTGGTCGGATGCGCGCCAGTCGACCGAAATGCACAGGCACCAGTTGGAAGGGTCGAGCGTTTCCGGGGCGCTCATGTCGCGTGTCAGTACCCAGTCGAGTATCGACGACGTGTCTTCTCCGGGTTCGGCATCGACGACGTAGGCGACGAGACGGTGACGGGTCGCGGTGTCGAGCGGCTTTACGATGAGCTCGACCAGCTTCGCAAGCGCCGCCAACGCGTCTGGCGATGGCGAGAAGTGATCGCGCAGGATATCGGCATCGGAAACCGGCTCGGGCGCGTCCGGTGTGTCGTTCCGGTCGCTTGTCTTGTTGCCAAACCAGCGCGTGAAAAATCGGATCATGGTTTCTCCAGCATTGCCTCGTTTCGCGGCCACCAACGCGTGCGATCACGGCCGGCAGGGAAGCCGGTTTTCGGATGAAGCCCGGTGTCGATGTCGTCGAGCGTACCGTCGGACTTCCGACGCCACGAAAGGGGCGAGTGTATACGGCACGGACGGCTGGCTTGCCATGGAAACTCGCGTGGTCATGCCGCTTTATGTCGGCGACCGTTTCGGGACGAATGGAATGCGGCGGGGTTCGGCCGCGGCCGCAGCCGCCGAATCGTTACAATGCAGCCGCGGAAAACGGCGAGATCGCCGCGGTGAAGCGGAACAGTGAAGCGGAATCGAGCCTTTGCCCGACGGCAGGGCAATCACCAATTATTGCAATACGGGTTCAAATTTGCACAAAAGGGAACCGATGAATAGACCAGACAAATCGTCGAAAGCGCGTGCGGCGCTGGATCAACTTTTTTCCGGCCTGGCGCCCACGGACGCGAAGCGCGAATCGCCGCGTCCGGGCAATCCGTTCGCAACGGACGACGAGGTGTCGAGCGCATCCGGCGGTCGCGGCGTCGAAGTCACGTTGTCGACCCGCATCCAGTTGCGCGGTTATCCGAGCGCCGACGCGTTCATGAAGCGCATGGCCGAAGCGTGGGGCCTCGAGTGGGGCACGTACGACAGCGTCCGCGCGGTGGCGACGCTGCCTGCCGGATGGCGTTCGCGCCGGCTTCCGGAAGTCACGCAGATCGTCGACGAGCGCGACGTGCTGCGCGCCGAGAGCAGCCTGCAGGGCGGCGAGATGTCGTATTTGAAGGTGCATCCGCGCTACTACATCGATGCGCGCAAGCGTTTCGGCTGGAGCAAGTCGTCGAAGGCGTCCGACGATCCGGATCTCGACGGCCCCGACTGGAACTGCTTCGTGATCGATCGGGAAAAATCCGTCGAATTGCACGAACTGACGACGTCGTCGTTGAAGGCCGACATGGACAATGCGCGGGCGACGCTGCTGAAATGGCTGGACGAGCACTATCCGAAACATCGCGATCCGTTTGCGTACTGGTCGGACTGCGAAGGGGCGTAGCGGACCGGTTTGCACGGCGGCTTCGCTCGATGCATCGATTTCCCCGCCATAAGGACGAGCATTGAAACAAGCGCGCGTGGTGCCGGTTCTCTGGGCAGCGTTCGGCGCGGCGGTCGGATCGACCGTCATCGAGTTGCTGCTTTGGGCCATCGTCGGCGAAGACGCCGTCCGGAACCTGTTGCGCGACGCGCGCCTCACCGCCGCGATCGTGATGGGGCCACGCGTGCTCGGTGCGTCCGGCGGCTTCGATCCGCTGGTCATGGGCGTGGCGACGCTCGTGCATGCGGCGCTTTCGCTCGTCTATGCGGCCGTGCTGGCACGGCTGATCCGCAGTTTGCCGCTCGTGGCCGCGCTGTTCGCGGGCGGCGCGTTCGGGCTCCTCCTGTATGGCGTGAACCTGTACGGGTTCACGGCGATCTTTCCGTGGTTCATCCCGGTTCGCGGCGCGATCACGCTGATCGCTCATCTGGTATTCGGGATCACGGCAGCGGCTGTCCACTACCTCGCCCGGCGCGAATCGATGTAATGGCTTCGAACCCGCCGCGGTATGCCTGGCCGCGGCGGGAAGCCGGCAAGCGGGGCGCGCGTGACGCGACGATGCTGCCGGTGTGTCGCCTGCTCAGGCAAGCTTGCCGCGCGAATCGTCGAACGGCATCACCACGCGAGTGCGATATGCGGGTCGCGCTTTCCATCGTTCGTACCACGCCGCGACATGCGGCACGTCGGGCCGCGCGATATCGCGTTCGAAATACCGGTACAGGTGCGTGCCGGCCGCGATGTCGGCGAGCGTCGTGCGACGGGACGATCAGAACTTGTGGCGAATGCCGACGATCGCGAGTTCCTGCGTATCGGTGCCCGAGTTCACGCCGTACGAGCCGACCGACGCGGCTGCTTTCACGGTCGCCCCGCTCGCGTTGAGCGTGTTGCCGCTCGCCTTCTGATAGCCGAACAGCGCATACAGGTCGGTGCGCTTCGACAGTGCGTAATCCGCGCCGAGGTTGACCTGGTTGTAGTGCGCGGAAGCCGGGCCCGTCAGCGACGTGTAGTTGTAGCCGACGCCCGCGCGCAGCGCCGGCGAGAACTGCCAGTTGAAGAACGCCGAGCCGTTGTTGAACTTCGCGTTCTGGCTGAACGCCGACAGCGTGTCCGCGCCGTATTGCGTGTTCGAATACGCGAGGCCGAAGGTCGCCGGCCCGGCCACGTACTGGCCGGCCACGCGCACGATCTGGATCGACTTCGCGCTCGAGAAGCCCTGGTTGATCACGGTGTTGAACAGCGTGTCCGAGCTGCTCGACCACGTGCGGACGCCGTTCGCGACCGTCGTGCCGCCGTTCGCGTAGAAGTAGCCGGCGCCGAGCGACAGCGGCCCGTTCGCGTAGCTCGCGCCGAAGCTGTACGTGCGGCCGCTGCCGGTCGCGCCCGCGACGCCGCCGAAGCCGTACAGCGCCGCGAACTGGAAGCCGGAGATCAGCGGGCTCGTGTATTTCACCGAGTTGCTGACGCGCAGGCTGTTGTCGTAGTTGTCGAGATCGCCCGGCGTCGCGAACACGCCGCCGAAGTAGTTGTCCTGCGTGAGGCCCTGCACGAGATCGACGACCGGATCGTACTGGCGGCCGAGCGTCACGGTGCCGTACGTGCTGCTTGCGAGGCCGACGACGGCCTTGCGGCCGAATTCGCGCTGGCCCTGGCCGAGCGCGCCGGTGCCGATGTTGAAGCCGTTTTCGAGCTGGAACAGCGCGGACAGGCCGCTGCCGAGATCCTCGATGCCGCGCAGCCCCCAGCGGCTGCCCGACAGGTTGCCGCTGCTGAACTTCACGAGGCTCGACGCGTTGCTGCCGTTCGCGTTCTGCGCGTTGTGGACGTACGCGATGCCCGCGTCGGCGATGCCGTACAGCGTGACGCTGCTTTGTGCGTGGGCGCCGGCGGTGGCGAGCGCGGCCGGCAGTGCGAGCAGCGCGAATGACCGGATCTGTTTCATGATTGGATTCCCCCGTTGGTCAATTAGTCTGACGAATCGGTGAACGATACGGACCGCGCATCGTCGAGGGAACCAATAAATTGTCGGATCGTTATGAGGCGCGCGGCGATGGATGCGTGCGCAACGGGTTGGCGTCTCGCGCGGGGCCTACGCGTCGTGGCGGCGCGACGCGTTTCTCGGGACGAGCGTCATCAGTTGCCGGCGCGAATCGACGCCGAGCTTGGCGAATGCGCGCTTCGCGTACGTATCGACGGTGGACGTCTTGCGCCCCATCGACTGCGCAATCGCGGCCGACGTCGTGCCCTGGACGAACGACGCGCACACGTGCATCTCGCGTGGCGCTCGCGGCCGGCAACAGCGTGGTGCTCGAGCCGTCGGAGAAATCGCCGCTGACCGCGCCGCGCGTTGCGCGGCTCGCGTTCGCGGCCGGCATTCCGGCCGGCGTGTTCAACGTCGTGCCGAACGGCGCGGAGCCGGGTCGGGCGCTGGGCTGCATCGCGACGTCGACTGCATCGCGTTCACGGGATCGACACGCACCGGGCAGCAGATCATGGCGTGCGCCGCGCAGTCAAACCTGAAGCGCGTGTGGCTCGAACTCGGCGGCAAGTTGCCGAACCTCGTGCTGCCCGACTGTCCCGATCTCGACCGCACCGCGCGCGCCGCTTCTTCAACATGGGCGCAGTGTGCACGGCCGGCTCGCGCCTGCTGGCAGTCGTCGTGCGACGGGACGGGCCGAACGCTCGGCCATGTGCGCTGCATGGCCATTCTTTTCTGTCCCGAAAATCTTGTAGCATCGCCGGAGTGCCGGTTGGCATGCTGCGATCCCCGCAGCATGCCCGATTTTCTGTTTGTTGTGGCCCCGCCGGTATGCGCCGGCGGGGTCGATTCGCGTGAGGTCAGTATGCGTCGCATTGGGCTTGTCGTCGTCCCTCAGTTTCAGGTGATGAGCCTGCTCGCGTTGTCCGTGTTCGACATCGCCAATCTCCGCGCCGGCCGCTCGCTCTATGAAGTGAGCGTGATCTCGGAGGATGGCGGCCCCGTGGAGGCGTCGTTCGGGATGTGCGCATCGACTCAACCAGCGCGGCTGTCGGAGCTGCACACGGTATTCGTCGGCGCTTCGCTGTCGACGCCGCCGCTCACGGACCGCATGCGCGAACTGCTGGTCGATCTGTCCGGCAAGGTCGAACGCATGGCGTCGATTTGCCTCGGTGCGTTTCTGCTGGCCGAGGCGGGCCTGCTGGACGGGCGCCGTGCAACGACGCATTGGGCGTTTCTCGACCGGTTCAGGGATCGCTACCCTGCGGTATCGGTGGAGAGCGATTGCATCTTCGTGCGCGACGGCGCGCTGTGGAGTTCGGCCGGAATGAGCACGGCCATGGACATGGCGCTCGCGATGCTCGAAGAGGATCTCGGCCCGGACGCCGCGTTGCAGGTTGCGAAAGACCTGGTGCTCGAGCGCTGGAGGCGCTCGGGGTCGCAGCCGCAATCGTCCGTGCTGATCGACCATCCGGCACGCAGCAATCGGATCCACGACGTCATCACGCACATCCGGGCGAATCTCGGCACCGAACTGACGGTCGACAAGCTGGCCGACGTGGCGAGGATGAGCAAGCGGCAGTTTACGCGCCGCTTCAAGGACGAAACCGGCCTGACGCCTGCAAAGGCAGTCGAGCGCATTCGGCTCGAAACGGCCCGGGATTTCGTGACGAGTTCGTCGTGGACCATCGACACGATCGCACGGGAAACCGGTTATGCGGATACCGAGCGGATGAGGCGGTCGTTCGTGCGCGCGTTCGGCCATCCGCCGCAGGCCTTGCGGCGGCAGCGCAAGCCGGAATACACGGACACCGACTGAGCGCGGCTGGCCGATACCGGATCCCGCGCTGCAACATCATGGCACGAAAGGAGGGAACTGCGTCCCTCCACGCGCGCCCATCGTCAATAGAATGTTCTTCGGGCGGTACCTGCTCGGGCAAGCCGAACCGACGACTCGTCAACAGCGGACCGCACGCTCGTCCGCCCACGGTTTTGTGAACCGTCCTCGGTAGCCCGCGTCATGTCGCCAGGCTGGAACCGGCCGTGTGTGCCGCACGGACGCGCCCGGTCGCCGATTGCGTTGCCGCACGCGCGAAGCGTGCCCGGCATGGGTAGGCACGCCGTGCCGATGCGCCGCATGACGCGTACGTCGCAACCGCCGAAGTGGCGCGGATCAGCGAAGCGCTGTGCGGGGCGCGACCGGCCTAGCGGGTGGCCGGGTCGGCGCTCGTCGTCGGCACCGTATCGGGCGACACGTGGTTCGCGATGATGAAACTGAACGGACGGTTGGGGCGCAGGATATGTCAGATGCAGCGATGAAAGACGATTCGACGGCTGTTGTATACGTCGTCGACGACGATCCGGCCATACGCGCCTCGCTCGATACGTTGTTGCGATCGCTGGGCCTGCGCGTCGTGACCTTCGCGAGTACCGCCGAGCTGCGCGCGACGCACAGGGAGAATGTCGCGAGCTGCCTGTTGCTCGATGTGCGGCTGCGCGGGGAGAGCGGGCTGATGTTTCAGCAGGCGTCGGACCGACCATCGATCCCGATCGTCGTCATAACCGGGTTCGCGGACGTCGAAGTGTGTCGCAAGGCGCTGAAGGGCGGTGCGGTCGATTTTCTCGTGAAGCCGTTCACCGACCACGAGTTGATCGACGCCGTGAACCTCGCACTGTCGCTGGATGCGGCACGGCGAGTCCGCAACGACACGCACGACGAGTTGCGGCAGTCGTTCGAGCTGCTCACGCGCCGCGAGCGCGAAGTGCTTGCGTACGTCGTCAGCGGCGCGCTGAACAAGCAGATCGCGTCGCATCTCGGATTGAGCCTGATCACTATCAAGCAGCATCGCGCATCGGTGATGCGCAAGATGAATGCATCGTCGCTTGCGGATCTCGTGCGCAAGTCCGAGGCGATCGGCGTGCAACTGGCGACATGACGCCGCGCGCGGCGAGCGTCATGCGGCCGGGTCGGTCGTGCGCGGGCGGGCCGGCAGCGCGAACGAGAAGCAGCAGCCGGCGCCCGGTTCGCCGCGTGCCCAGATGCGCCCGTGGTGGGCGTCGACGATCGAGCGTGCGACCGTGAGGCCCATTCCCATGCCGTCGGATTTGCTCGTGAAAAACGGCTCGAAAAGCTGATCGATCGACTGCTGTTCGATACCCGGCCCCGTGTCGCATACGTCGAACACGACTTCGGCGCCGCTCAGCCTGGCCGAGACCGTCAGCGTGCGCGCGTGCGACGGGCCGCTTTCGATCGCCTGGATGCCGTTCATCATCAGGTTCGCGAGCACCTGCTGGACCTGCACGGGATCGGCGAACAGGTGTGCGTCGGCATCGATGTCGCTGTCGACACGAACGTTGCGTGCAGCGGCTTCCGGCCCGATCAGGAACAGGGCAGCGTGCACGGCGTCGGCGGCCGCGAAGTCGACGCACTTCGCCGGCGCCTTGCCGATGAAGCCGCGAATCTTGCGGCAGATCTCCGTCGCGTCGCGTGCCCACCGGGCGGCCTGCGTGATCGCGGCAGCGGCTTCGGCGACGTCGGGCTCGTCGCGCTCGAGCCAGCGCAACGCCGCTTCGGCCGACGAACCGACGGCCGACAGCGGCTGGCTGACCTCATGCAGGATCGAGGCCGACATCTCCGCAAATAGCGACACGCGGGCCGCGCGTGCGGCTTCCGCGCGCAATACCGCGAGCCGGTCGCTGTTCTCCTTCTGTTCGGTCACGTCGAACGCATAGAAATGCAGGCGCCGGTAGCCGTCCTCGTGCTTCGGCAGCGAGCAGCGCCATACGATCGGTACGCGGCGCCCCTTGAACGTCACCAGCGTGCGCTCGCCCTGGCAGGCGATCCGATTTTCGTAGATCGCGCGCAGCACCGCGCTGTTGCTGAGCCGGTCGGCCGGCAACAGGATCTCCGCGTGCTGCAGGAAATGTTCCTTCGACTCCGCGTCGAAGAGTTGCACCACCGCGTCGTTGGCCGCCACGAACGCATGCAGCGCGCGCAACCGGGCGACGGCCTGCGGATGCTCGTCGAAATAGCGGTCGATATCGGAGACCCCGGCCATCTTGAGTTCCTTCACCGCGCGATAAACGCGCGACCAGTCTTCGATCAGGATCGGTATCGGCGCCGACAGGAAGAGCTCGCTTTCCGCGGGATGAGGGTCGGCAGGCGGGGCGATCGTCGGGGCTGCGGACGTGGACATGGGGACGTGGTGCTCGTTGAGGCTCGCGCGCGGCGCGAAACCGGATGACCGGAAGTGAAGCATCGGGACGACGAACGACGTGCGCGTCCGACTTCGATGTACTTGCAACTATAAAGCAGATCGCTGCGTGTTGCTGACCGTGACCGCGGGCCCATGCAGGCCGGCGCGACGGTCAGACTTTGGTATGGGAGGGCATCGACCACGGTCTGATGGATCGCAGAAAACCGTTCCTCTAGACTCGATTCCAACGTGAGTGAAGCGCGCGGCGCGGAGATAGCGAAGAGGCGATGTTCGCGATGCGTCGATGCGACGGGCCGATTGCGCAAGCCGCGCATGCGCGTTCAATGCGAGGGGAACGGTAGAGATGACGCAGCCAACGTGTGCATACGACGATGTATTCGAACGCGCGCTGATGGGCCTGCTGGATCCATCGAGAACGGCGGGCGCGCCCGGCTCGCATCGGCGGCGCGTGCGCGGCAAGCGCAATGACGGCGCGCGCGAGGCCGCCGCGCCGGCGGCGTCGCGGATCAGGATCGTCGAGATTCTGTCGGATACCGCTGTCAGCGTGCGCTGGAGCGACCCGAGGTACGGGCATTTCGGCGAACAGCTGTGGCATTGCGTGACCGCGAGAACCGCGTCACGCTGCGTGCTGACCGGTGCGCCGATCAAGCCGGGCGATCGCGTGTATCGGCCGAGGGGGCGCGGCCGCACCGTTCCGTGCAACTGGGACAGGATGATCCATGCCGCGGCAGTCGCACCCGCGTCGTCCGCCAGCGCGGACGGCTGGTGACGCGCGAGCGGGTACGGTCGGTATCGACCGCACCATACCTCGGCATGATTGCCGGCACAGGGGGCGGTCGGTACGCTGTCCGAAATCCGGTTGCGTTCCCGGCCCTGCCAGCGAGCGTGGCGTCACGCGAGACACTCTGTGCACGACAAGACGGTTTGCATCATCGACGATGAATTGGCGATGAGACAGTCGCTGGAATCGCTCGTGCGCTCGATGGGCGTGCGCGTGAGGCTGTACGCGTCGGCCGAGGCGTTTCTCGAACACGGCGCGAACGGGACGTCGCACTGCATCGTGTGCGATATCCAGATGGCCGGGATGTCGGGCATCGAGTTGCTCGCCGTACTGCGCGCAGGGTGTTGCGACGTGCCGATCATCTTCGTGACCGCGCACCCGAGCGCGCGCCGGGCGCTCGAAGCGAGACGGCTCGGCGCATTGTGCGTGCTGGAGAAGCCGTTCGATCCGCGCGAACTCGTGCAGTGGGTGATGCGCGCGCTCGCAGGGGGCTGAATGGGCGGCAGTGCGGCATACGGGCGCGGCAGCGGTGCGTTCGGGCCGCGTCATCGCGACCGGCATGTCCATTACGTGGTTTGTTTCGAACGACGGGAGAACTGATGGAAAACGATAGTCCGAGCCTCGGCGCCAGAACGCAGTTCGTCGACGTCGATGGTCGACGCCTCGCGTATCGCACGTTCGGCAGTGGCACGCCGCTCGTGCTGTGCGTGCGCTTTCGCGGAACCATGGACACGTGGGATCCGCTGTTCCTCGACAGTCTCGCCGAGCAGGGCTTCCAGGTCACGATCTTCGACTACAGCGGCCTCGGGCAGTCGAGCGGTGAGCGAACCTATCATCCCGCGTCGCTCGCCAAGGACGCGATCGACCTGATCGTCGCGCTCAAGCTCGGCAAGGCGGTGATCGGCGGCTGGTCGGTCGGCGGGATGGCCGCGCAGATCGTGCTCGCGAAAGCGCCGCAGCTCGTCACGCACGCGGTGCTGATCGCGACCACACCGCCGGGCCAATTGGTCAAGGCCGGCGAACCGTTGTTCTACACGATGGCGAAGCGCGAAAACGACTTCGAGGATTTCGTCACGCTGTTCTTCGAGCCGGCCTCCGCCGCGAGCCGCACGGCGGCCGAACAAGCGGCCGCGCGCGTCGCGCGGCGCAAGGTCGACCTGAGCCCGGCGGTGCCGGTTGCGTGGGCCGGCGAGCAGGTCGGCGACGGCCCGCGAAACCCGGCCTTCCCGGTCGATGCCGTGCTCGATGCGCTGCGCTCGACGTCGATTCCGGTGCTTCATGTCGGCGGCGATCACGACATCGTGTTCCCGGTGGAGAACTGGTATGCGCTCAACGGCCAGCTTCCGACGCTGCATCTCGTGACGCTGCCGCGCACCGGGCACGGGCCGCAACTCGAGTATCCGGTGTCTTGCGCCAGACACATCGCGGCGTTCGTCGGCGTGCACGCCGGCTGATCGCGCACGCAATGAAGGAATGAAGAAGTCGTTTTTTATTGTTTAGGATGACAAATGGAAGATCTGATTGATTTGGCGATTCGCGCGGCAGGTGGAATGGAGCGCTTCAAGCGCTTTCGCAGCGTATCGGCGCAGTTGCATCACACGGGCGCGATCTGGGCGCTGAAGCAGCGCGACGGCGTGCTCACCGATTCGCGCGTGACGGTGCAGTTGCACGAGCAGCGTGTATCGCATGCCCCGTTCGCTCCGACGACGGACCACTCGGTCTACACGCCTTCGCGCGTCGAGATCCGGCGCGACGACGGGACCGTCGTCGATACGCTCGACGCTCCTCGCGCATCGTTCGACGGCTACGAAATGGAGACGCCGTGGTCCAACGCACAGCTGGCGTACTTCGCCGGCTACACGATGTGGACGTATCTGACGTCGCCGTTCCTGCTGCGCCACGACGGCGTTCGCAGCCGCGAAATCGCGCCGTGGACCGTCGACGGGCTGCCGTGGCGGCGGCTGCGTGTCGAGTTCGCGCCGGAGATCGCGACGCATAGCGCCGTGCAGACGTTCTACTTCGACGCGGACGGGCTGCTGCGCCGGCACGACTACGAGGTCGACATCCAGGGGCGCAACGCGGCTGCGCGGTACATCAGCGACTACGTCGACGTGCAAGGCATCCGGATGCCGACGCGCTTCCGGATTTATCCGCGTACCGACGCGAACGTAGCGCTGCCCGCTCCGTTGATCGTGGGTGTCGATCTGTCGAACTTCCGTTTCGAATAACGAGGCAATCATGACGAATCAAGCGACTTACCGCGCGGCGGTAGTCAAGGCGCCCGGGCGACTGGAACTGGTCGAGCGCCCGATTCCCGCGCCGGCACAGGGGCAGGTGCGCATTCGCGTCGAAGCCTGCGGGGTATGCCATTCCGACAGTGCAACCGTGGAGCGCGAAGCGCCGGATGGCGCGCCGCCGCGCGTACCGGGGCATGAAGTCGTCGGCCGAATCGACGCGCTGGGCGAAGGGGTGTCCGGCTGGCGGCTCGGCGAGCGCGTCGGTGTCGGCTTTCTCGCCGGCGAAGACCGCACGTGCCCGTCGTGCCGGCACGGCGACATCGTGAACTGCGAGAACCCGGTCATCACCGGGATGACGACGGACGGCGGCTACGCGGAAATCATGCTGGCCGAAGCCCGCGGGCTCGTGCGCGTGCCGGACGATCTCGATGCGGCCGAGGCCGCGCCGCTGTTGTGCGCGGGGCTGACGACGTTCAACGCGCTGCGCAATGCCGGCGCGCGGGCCGGCGACGTGGTCGCCATCCATGGCCTCGGCGGGCTCGGCCATCTCGCCGTGCAATTCGCGAACAAGATGGGTTTTCACACCGTCGCGATTGCGCGCGGAGCCGACAAGGCCGTGCTTGCTGCGCAGCTCGGCGCGCATCGCTACATCGATGCGCGGACCGAGGACGTCGCCGCCGCGCTGCGAGCGCTCGGCGGGGCGAAGGTCGTGCTCGGCACGGCGCCGACCGGCTCGGGCATGGCCGACACCGTCGCGGGGCTGTCCGCACGCGGCAAGCTGATCGTCGTTGCCGTGCCGGGCGAGCCGATCGCCGTGAATGCGGTCGACCTCGTGTTCGGTGGCCGCTCCGTCGTCGGCGCGTTGACGGGAACGGTGGCGGACAACGAAGAGACGCTCGCGTTCGCGCGGCTGCAGAACGTGCGGCCGATGATCGAAACGTTCCCGCTCGAGCACGCGCAAGCGGCGTACGACCGCATGATGCGCGCGGACGTCCGGTTCCGCGCGGTACTGACCATGAATTCCGCACCCACGGGAGCTTCCGCATGAACGCGATCGCCCAATCCATCATCGACGCCCACGGCGGGCTTGTGCAGTGGCGCAAGTTTCGGCAGGTGCGCGCGCGCCTCGTACAAGGCGGTGCGCTGTGGGGCCTCAAAGGTCACGCCGGCGTGCTCGACGACACCACGGTCACCGTCGCGACGGATCGCCAATGGGCGTCGCACGCGCCGTTCGGTGCGTCAGCCGCGCGCAGCGAATTCACCGGCGAGCGCATTGCGCTGCTCGATTCGGCCGGCCATGTGCTCGCGGCGCGCGAAGAGCCGCGCCGGTCGTTCGACGGGCATACGCTCGAGACGCCGTGGGACGAGCTTCAACTGGCGTTTTTCGCCGGATGCGCGATGTGGACGTACCTGAACGCGCCGTTCGTGCTTGCATGGGACGGTGTGCGCTGCGAAGAAGACGGCATCTGGAACGAACACGGGCAAGCGTGGCGCCGGATTCGCGTGCACTACCCGGACACGCTCGAAGTGTTCAGCAAGGCGCAGATGATCTACGTCGGGCCGGACGGCCTCGTGCGCCGCCTCGACTACGACGTCGAAATCGCGGGCAACACACCGGGCGCGCATTACGTCAGCGACTATGTGACCGTTTCGGGGATCCGCTTCCCGACGAAGCGGCGCATCTACCCGCGTGCAGCCGACGGGCAGGCCGTGCCGGAACCGCTCGTCGTATCGATCGACCTGCATGACATCGCGCTGAGCTGAGTGTGAACCACGGCGCGCGTCGCGCGCCCATCGAGGGAACCCATCATGACGCAATTTGCATCATCCGCCGCTACGACCCGCTACATCGATGCAGCCGGCGTGCGCTACGCGTATCGCCGCTTCGGCAACGAAAAGGGCGGGCGGCCGCTGCTGTGTCTTCAGCATTTCACCGGCACGCTGGACAACTGGGATCCGGCGATCGTCGACGTGCTGGCGCGCGATCGCGAAATCATCCTGTTCGACAACGCCGGCGTCGGCCGCTCCGGCGGACAGGTTCCGACGTCGATCGCGCACATGGCGCAGCACGTGCTGCACTTCGTCGACGCCCTGTCGATCGACCGGCTGCATATCCTCGGATTTTCGCTCGGCGGCTTTCTCGCGCAGGACATCGCGATCGCGCGACCGGAGCAGGTCGAGCGGATGATCCTGTCCGGCACCGCGCCTGAAGGCGGCGAAGGGGCGGGGATGGATCGGCCCGAACTGCTCGCGATCTACACGGACGGCGAGATGCCGATGAGCGAAAAGCTCAAGCGGCTGTTTTTCCCGGCAACGCCCGCCGGCCAGACGGCCGCCGCCGCATTCGTCGACCGCCTCGCCGCGCGCACCGCCGAGCCGGATTTGCCGGCGGGCCCCGAAGTCGCGTCCGCCCAGCTGCAGGCGATGATCGCGTGGGCGAACTGGAGCGGGGACGTGGCAGGCAAGCTGGGCCGGATCAAGCAGCCGGCCCTCGTGACCAACGGCAACGACGACCGCATGATCCCCACCGCGAACAGCTTCGTGCTCGCGCAGGGGCTGCCGGATGCGACGCTGATCGTCTATCCGAATTCAGGCCACGGCGCGCTGTTCCAGCATGCGAGCGCGTATGTCGCGCACGTCGCGGAATTCCTGCGCGGCGCGTGACCGCGTCGCTCACCCTCTTCAAGGAGCCAATGATGAAAGCCATCGTTTATGCAAAGGCCGGCGTACCGATCGACGATCCGGCGTCGCTGTACGACGCGGAGCTGCCGGTGCCGACACCCGGCGCGCGCGATCTGCTCGTGCGGATCGACGCGATCGCCGTCAACCCGGTCGATTCGAAGCTGCGGCTCGGCGTGCAGCCGAGCGGCCCGCGCGTTCTCGGCTGGGACGCGGCGGGAACGGTCGAGGCGGTCGGCAGCGACGTCGAGCTGTTCGCGCCGGGCGACAAGGTCTGGTATGCGGGCGACATCACGCGGCCCGGCAGCTACGCGGAATATGGTCTCGTCGACGAGCGGATTGCAAGCCGCCGCCCGACGACACTGGGCGCTGCCGACGCTGCGGCCCTGCCGTTGACTGCGATTACCGCGTGGGAACTGCTGTTCGACCGGCTGAAGATCGCCGAGCGCGGCGGCGCCGGGCAGAGCGTGCTGGTGATCGGCGCGGGCGGCGGCGTCGGATCCATTCTCGTGCAACTCGCGCGCCGGTTGACCGCGCTGACGGTGATCGGCACGGCATCGCGGCCGGCCACGCACGCGTGGGTCGCCGAGCTTGGCGCACACCACGTGATCGATCACGGCCAGCCGTTGCAACCGCAACTGAAGTCGCTTGGCATCGACCACGTGGACCACGTGATCAGCCTCACGCATACCGACACGTACTACGCGCAGATCGTCGATGTCCTGAAGCCGCAGGGCCAGCTCGCGCTGATCGACGATCCGGACACGCTCGATGCGATGCCGCTCAAGCGCAAGGCCATCTCACTGCATTGGGAATTCATGTTCACGCGCTCGATGTTCCGCACGCCCGACATGGACCGTCAGCACGCGCTGCTCGCCCGCGTGGCGACGCTGATCGACGACGGCGTGCTCAAGAGCACCGTCGGTGAGCACCTCGGCAGGATCGACGCGGCGAACCTGCGGCGCGCGCACGCGCTGCTGGAAGGCGGGCGCGCGAAGGGCAAGATCGTGCTCGAAGGCTTCTGAGCGAGCACCGCTACATGCGACGCAGAAGGTGTATGAACGCGCATCGCATGGCATGTGCGTCGTCGATGCCGATCGCGTCAATGCGGATCTGCTCGCCTTTCTGCAGTCGTGACGCGGAAACGCGCGCGACTCACACACTTCGAGCGGGACAAACGGAACCTGGAGAGCAGCATGGCAGAGGTCAAACGGGTCGAATACCTGTTTCTGGGCGGCGGCAAGGGCGGAAAATCGCTTGCGATGGAGATGGCCCGGCAAGGCAAGCGCGTCGCGGTGATCGAGCGCGGGATGATCGGCGGCTCGTGCATCAACGTCGCGTGCATCCCGAGCAAGGCACTGATACACCGTGCACGCGCGATGCATGCGTGGCGGGATGCGGCGCAACAGGAAGACGTGACGGCCGACATGGCGGGCGTTTCCGCGTATGTCGCCTCGGTCGTGAACGGGATGGTCGACGTCAATCGCCGCGCATTCGAGCAGTCGGGTCTCGAACTCGTGATCGGGACGGGGCGGTTCGTCGCGCCGCGAACCATCGCGGTGCGCGGCGCTGACGGGGCCGAAACGATCTACGAGGGCGAGAACGTCTACATCAACACGGGTACGGTCGCGTCGAGCCCGGACGTGCCGGGGCTGCGCGATGCGCGGCCGCTCACGCACGTGGAGGCATTGCGGTTGACGACGCTTCCCGGGCATCTGGTCGTCATCGGCGGCGGTTATATCGGGCTCGAGATGGCGCAAGCGTTTCGGCGGCTCGGCAGCGCGGTCACGCTCGTCAGCGATACGCCGCGCGTTGCGATGCGCGAAGACGAGGACGTCAGCACGGTCATTCAGCGGGCGCTGACCGACGATGGCATTCGCCTCGAACTCGCCGCGCGGCTCGTCGGCGTCGAGGGAAAAAGCGGCGAGCGCGTCACGGTGCGGCTGGCCGACGGCCGTGCCATCGAAGGTACGCACGTGCTCGTGGCGACCGGGCGCACGCCGCAGACGGCCGGCATCGGGCTCGAGCTGGCCGGCGTCGAGACGAACGAGCGCGGGTTCATCAAGGTCGACCATCGGCTCGCGACGACGGCGGAGCGCACGTGGGCGATCGGCGAAGTCGCCGGCACGCCGATGTTCACGCATGCGTCGTTCGACGACTACCGTGTGCTGAAAGCCGGTATCGAAGGCCGGCCGGCGAGCACCGCGGAACGTCTCATCCCTTATGCATTGTTCATCGACCCGGAACTCGGCCGAATCGGCTTGAACGAAGCGGACGCGAATGCCCGAAAGATCGACGTCCGGGTCGCGAAGCTGCCGATGGCTTCCGTGCCGCGGGCGCGCACCGACGGCAACACGCGCGGGTTCATGAAGGCGCTCGTGCATCCGGGCACCGGCGCGATTCTCGGGTTCACGATGGTCGGCACGGGCGCCGGCGATGTGACGACCGCAGTCCAGATGGCGATGCTCGGCGGCCTGCCGTACACGGCGGTGCGCGATGCGATCATCGGTCATCCGATTATTTCGGAAGGGCTGAACCTGCTGTTCGCGACGTTGCATTGACCCTGGAGCGACGGGGGTACGCATTGTGCCCTCGGTTCGTCCGACGAGCGATGATCGAAGCGCCGCCATGTCGCCAGGGCGGCCGACCTACTGCGCGACGCTTTCCGCGTCCGCCGTCTCCCCGAGGAACCCGCCGCTCTGGTGCGCCCACAGCGCCGCATAAATGCCACCCGCCTGCAGCAACTGCTGGTGCGTGCCTTCCTCGACGATGCGCCCTTCGTCGAGCACGATCAGCCGGTCCATCGCGGCGATCGTCGACAGCCGGTGCGCGATCGCGATCACCGTCTTGCCGCTCATCAGGCTGTCGAGGCTGCGCTGGATCGCGACTTCGACCTCCGAGTCGAGTGCGCTGGTCGCTTCGTCGAGTACGAGGATCGGCGCGTCCTTGAGCATGACGCGCGCGATCGCGACGCGCTGCCGCTGGCCGCCCGACAGCTTCACGCCGCGCTCGCCGACTTCGACGTCGTAGCCGCTGCGTCCGTGCCGATCGCGCAGCCGCTCGATGAACTCGGACGCTTCGGCCCGCACGGCCGCGTCGTGCATCTCCTGCTCGGTCGCGTCGGGCCGGCCGTATAGCAGGTTCTCGCGCATCGTCCGGTGCAGCAGCGACGTATCCTGCGTGACCATCCCGATCGCGCCGCGCAGGCTGTCCTGCGTCACATGCGCGATGTCCTGCCCGTCGATCCGGATCGTGCCGCCGTTCACGTCGTAAAAGCGCAGCAGCAGGTTCACGAGCGTCGACTTGCCGGCGCCCGAGCGGCCGATCAGGCCGATCCGCTCACCCGGCCGAATCGTCAGGTTCAGCCCGTCGAATACCGGGCGATCGTTGTCCTCGTGCGCGAACTGCACGTTGTCGAACACGATCTCGCCGCGCTGTACCGTAAGCGGCTTCGCATCGGGCGCGTCGACCACGCTGCGCACCTTCGTCAGCGTGTTGATGCCGTCCTGGATCGTGCCGACGTTCTCGAACAGCTCGGTCATTTCCCACATGATCCAGTGCGAATAGCTCGACAGGCGCAGCGCCATCGCGATCACGGCCGCGACGACGCCCGCGCTCGCCTCGCCGTGCAGCCACAGATACAGCGCGAGCCCGGCCGAGCCGATCAGCAGCAG
The DNA here is from genome assembly GCF_020419985.1 of Burkholderia sp. AU32262. Classification (NCBI taxonomy): domain Bacteria; kingdom Pseudomonadati; phylum Pseudomonadota; class Betaproteobacteria; order Burkholderiales; family Burkholderiaceae; genus Burkholderia; species Burkholderia sp. AU32262. The sequence goes on along the minus strand of NZ_JAIZRS010000013.1, from coordinate 136,727 downwards.
CGTCGACAGCAGGTGGTTGACGATCTCGAATGCGCTGACGAGCCGCATCTGCGCATCGCCGGTCGCCTTGAACGCTTCCATCGCGCGCCGCGCATGGTCGGCTTCGCGCCGCGTATGCGAGAACAGCTTCACGGTCGTGATGTTCGAATACGCGTCGGTGATGCGGCCCGTCATCAGCGCGCGCGCGTCGGCCTGCCGGCTGCCGACCGCACCGAGGCGCGGCACGAAATACGCGCACGCCGCGCCGTAGCCGAGCGCCCACAGCGCGAGCGGAATCATCAGCCGCCAGTCGAAGCTCGCGGCGAGCACGAGGATGCCGATCAGGTACGCGGTGACGCCGATCACGACGTCGACCGACATGAACAGCGCGTCGCGCACCGCGAGCGCGGTCTGCATGATCTTGGTCGTCACGCGGCCTGCGAATTCGTTCGCGTAGAACGACAGGCTCTGGTCGAGCATCAGCCGGTGAAACAGCCAGCGCAGCCGCATCGGGAAGTTGATCGCGAGCACCTGGTGCTTGACCATCGTATGCAGCGCGATCAGCAGCGCGCTGCCGGCGAGGATCGCCGCGAAACCGGCGAGCGTGCCGAAGTGGCGGCCGCCGAAGTCGGCCGGTGTCGACGACGACAGCCAGTCGACGACGTGCCCCATCATCGCGAACAGCGCGGCTTCGTACGCGGCCAATGCGGCCGACGTCAGCGCGATCAGCAGGATCCAGCCGCGCGCGCCTTTCGTGCACGCCCAGACGAACGAGAAAAATCCCTTCGGCGGCGTGACGGGATCCTCGAGCGGGAAAGTCGGCAGGCGCCTTTCGAACCACGAATACATCGACTTGTTCTCCTTGTGCGGCCCGACGCAGCGGGTGGGCCGATGATGGCGGGGCCGGATGCGATGCGGTCATCGTGCGCCGACACGTCCGTCCCGGGGATGGACGTTGCGATCGCGTGGCCCGGTTTCAAGTGTCGCATCGATTCGACCGTGCTGCAGGCCGGTTGTAAGCCGCGCCGGCCAGGCGAACGGCGCCGGACTTGCGCGTCGGGCTCGAAGGAGGGGCCATCACGCCCTTAAAAAAATGCTTGACTATCTATCTATGAGTAGATAAAGTTCGACCCATGGAAACGAAGCCGACCGTCCGCGAACAGATTCTCGACCACGCGATCACGCTGATGATGCAGCGCGGTTACAACGGCTTCAGCTATCGAGACCTGTCCGACCTGGTGGGCGTGAAGACGTCGAGCATCCACTACTACTTCCCGTCGAAGGACGATCTGGTGCTGGAAGCGGTGGCGGCCTACAGCGACGAAGTCCTCGCGGCCGTGCGGGCGATCGATCCGGCATTGCCGGCCGACGTGAAGCTGAGCTTGTACACGAAGATGTTTGGTCGCACGCTCGGCGACGGCAACCTGATCTGCCTGTGCGGGATGCTCGCGTCCGACATCGAAACGTTGCCGGAGAACGTGCGGCAGGCCGTGCAGGCGTTCTTCACTGCCAACGAGCGCTGGCTCACGGCATTGTTGGCCCAAGGCGCGAAGGAAGGCACGCTGCAGTTCAGCGGCGAGCCAGAAACCGCGGCGCGCACGCTGTACGCGGCGTTCCAGGGCAGCGTGCTGGCCAGCCGGCTGTTTCACACGCGGGCGCGTCTCGAGGACGTCGAGGCCGTCTGGAAAACGCGGTCCTGACGGACGGCGCAAGCAGTCGGGCGGTTCGCCGCCTTTTATTGGATCACGTTATCTATCATGTAGTAGATAGATGATTGGCGCAGGTGGATCTTCCGCCTGCATTTTTTGGGGATGTTTATCTATCTATGAGTAGATAAATAAGCGCGATGCCGGCGGAGAAGCCGCCGGCACGCGGACCCCCGGTTCGAAGGCTGTTTCATTCATTTATGGAAAAGGAGTCTGTCATGTCGATCGAAAAAGTGCTGTACCGCGCCCATGCAAAAGCCACCGGCGGCCGCGACGGCCGTGCGACGGTGCCCGAAAGCGGCCTCGACCTGAAGCTGACAACGCCGCGCGAGCTCGGCGGCGCGGGCGGTGCGGGCGCGAACCCCGAGCAACTGTTCGCCGCCGGCTACAGCGCGTGTTTCATCGGCGCGATGAAGTTCGTCGCGGCGCGCGACAAGATCGCGATCCCCGCGGACGCGTCGATCGAAGGCAGCGTCGGCATCGGCGCGATCCCGAACGGCTTCGGCATCGAAGTCGAACTGAAGATCTCGCTGCCGGGCCTCGATCGTGATGTCGCGCAAACGCTGATCGACCGCGCGCACGTCGTCTGCCCGTACTCGAACGCGACGCGCGGCAACATCGACGTCACGCTCACGCTCGTCTGATCAATCGCAGTGCCAACCATCCATCGCCATTCGAAGATTCGACCAAGGAGTTGCACCATGAAGATCGTCAAGCCGCTGTTGATCGCTGCCGCCGTGGCAGCCGCACTGTCCACCGCACCTGCCGCGTTCGCCGCGGGCGCCGATGCCGTCGGTCCCGATGCGAAGACGAGCGCGTTCCTCGCCGCGCTGAACGGCCAGAAGGGCCCGGGGCTCGAAACGCTGAGCCCCGCGAAGGCGCGCCAGGTGCTGGTCGACGCGCAGAACGGCGTGAAGGTCGATCTGTCCGGCATCGACGTGTCGAACCGCACGATCGAGCAGGACGGCGTGTCGGTGCCCGTCACGATCGTGCGCCCGCAAGGCGTGACGGGCACGCCGCCGGTATTCGTGTTCATCCACGGCGGCGGCTGGGTGCTCGGCGATTTCCCGACGCACGAGCGCCTCGTGCGCGATCTCGTCGTGCAGTCGGGCGCCGTCGCGGTGTTCGTGAACTACACGCCGTCGCCGGAAGCGCGTTACCCGGTCGCGATCAACCAGGCGTATGCGGCGACGAAATGGGTGGCCGCGCACGGCGCGGAGATCGGCGTCGACGGCAGCCGCCTCGCGGTGGTCGGCAACAGCGTCGGCGGGAACATGTCGGCCGTCGTCGCGCTGATGGCGAAGGACAAGGGCGGCCCCGCGATCCGCTTTCAGGGGCTGATGTGGCCGGTCACGGACCACAACTTCAACACGGGCTCGTACAACGCGTACCAGCAGGGCCACTTCCTGACGCGGCCGATGATGAAGTGGTTCTGGGACGCCTATACGAAGAACGAAGCGCAACGCAACGAGATCTACGCGTCGCCGCTGCGCGCGAGCGTCGCGCAGTTGAAGGGGCTGCCGCCCGCGCTGATCCAGGTCGCGCAGTTCGACGTGTTGCGTGACGAAGGCGAGGCGTACGGCCGCAAGCTCGACGCGGCCGGCGTGGACGCGACGACCACGCGCTACGACGGCACGATTCACGATTTCGGTTTGCTGAACGCGCTGGCCGACGATGCGCCGACGAAAGCCGCGACGAAGGCGATGGCCAACGAAATCGCGACGCGGTTGAAGTAACGCGATCGGCAGGCGTTCGAAGCTGAGCGACAGGACGGCGGGCAGGTGCCCGCCGTTTTTTGCATGGGGGGTGTCGCCCATACCGGCAGCGCGTCGTGCGAAACGGCTGCATGGCGAGCGCGCCATCGCACGACCGCGCCGGGCCGCCGGCATTGTTGGTACGATCGCGCGTATCGTTCATGCCGGCGTCGCAAGCCGCCGGCCCATCGGCCGTGCAGCCGTACGCTAGCGCGGCCACGTTCGGGAGAAGCGGTTCATGTTGCAGGCGTTCGCGGTCTTGCTGATCTTCCAGTGTCTCGGGGAAGGCGTGTCCTATCTGTTTGGCCTGCCGGTGCCGGGCCCCGTGATCGGCATGCTGCTGCTGTTCGGCTTCGTGATGCTGCGCCCGCAGGCGGCCGACGCGATCGAGCCGACCGCGCTCGAGCTGCTGCGTCACCTGTCGCTGCTGTTCGTGCCGGCCGGCGTCGGCATCATGGTGTCGGCCGACCGCGTGCGCGGCGACGCGGCCGCAGTCGTCGTCGCGCTGGCCGTGAGCACCACGCTCGCGATCGCGGTGACGGCGCTGGTCACGCGCGCGCTGCTGCGGCGCCAGCGCCGAGCGGGCGGCACCGCGGAGGGCGCGCAATGACGGCCTTCCCGAAACTCGGCGCGATCTGGGTGTATCTCGCCGCGAGCCCGCTGCTCGGCCTGACCATCACGCTGGTCGCGTATCTGTTCGCGCAGGCCGTGTATGCGCGGGCGCGTTTCAATCCGCTCGCAAATCCGGTGCTGATCGCGGTCGCGATGATCGTCGTGCTGCTGACGCTCACGCATACGCCGTATTCCACGTATTTCGAAGGCGCGCAGTTCGTCCATTTCCTGCTTGGCCCCGCAACCGTCGCGCTCGCACTGCCGCTGTACCGCCAGTGGTCGAAGCTGCGGCGCACCGCGCTGCCGCTGCTCGTCGGCCTGCTCGCGGGTTCGCTGACCGCGATCGTGTCGGCGGTCGGCATCGCCGCGCTGTTCGGGGCGTCGCACCAGACGATCGCGTCGCTCGCGCCGAAATCGGCGACGACGCCGATCGCGATGGCCGTTGCCGCCGAGATCGGCGGCATTCCGTCGCTCACCGCCGTGCTCGTGATCTCGACCGGGATCTTCGGCGCGGTGTGCGCGCGCGGCATCCTCAATCTGCTGCGGGTCGACGAGCCGGCCGTGCGCGGTTTCGCGCTCGGCGTCGCGTCGCACGGGATCGGCACCGCGCGCGCGTTCCAGGTCAGCGAGGAAGCCGGCGCGTTCGCCGGGCTCGGGATGGGGCTGAACGGCGTGCTGACGGCATTCGTCGTGCCGATCCTGTTGCCGGTGCTGTCGCGCTGGATCTGAGCGCCGGCGGGCCACGGGCTATCGGTTTCCCTGATGGCGCGCACGACAGGCCGAACGCGCGGCGCATTCGGTACGCATGTATCGTTGACGTTATCAGGAGAATTCAGGAACGCACACGGACATTTGCGCGGCGATCGGCTAACGTTGCATCGGTGCCGTTGTCGCAGGCCGTCGCGTGCGCGCCGGTGTCCGACCCGCACTCAACAATCGACAAGGAGATCGGTCATGAAGCAGTCTCGCGTGGTTTCGGTGGCAGTAGCAGCAGCGGCGTCGTTCGGTCTGTTGTTGACCGCCGCGCCGGCGGCATACGCGCAGGACGCTGCGCCCGCGCCGACGCAGAAGCAGCTCGACAAGGCGCAGAAGAAGGCGGCGCGCAAGGCGGCCCGCGCGCGGCACGCGTCGGACCTGAAGGCGATCGGCACCGGCAGCGGCTACCGGTTGACCGGCGACCAGAGCAACTATCCGCAGAACGCGGTGCAGAAGGCGCCCGCGGCGCCGGCCGCGCCGGCTTCGGGCCAGTAACGGTCGACAGCGTCGCACAGCACGAACGGCGCCGGTCGAACCGGCGCCGTTCGTTCGTGGGCGCGACTCGGGAGGCGCGAGCCCGCCGCGTTACGACGCGAGCTTGCTCGCGAGTTCCGCCACGTGCTTGCCCTGGTAGCGCGCGATGTCGAGTTCGTTCGCGCTCGGCTGGCGGCTGCCGTCCGCGCCGGCGAGCGTCGTCGCGCCGTACGGTGTGCCGCCGGTGATTTCGTTCATGTTGACGAGCCCGCTGCACGCATACGGCACGCCCACGATCACCATCCCGTGATGCAGCAGCGTCGTGTGGAACGACGTGATCGTCGTTTCCTGGCCGCCGTGCTGCGTGCCGGTCGACGCGAACACGCTGCCGATCTTGCCGACGAGCGCGCCTTTCATCCACAGGCCGCCCGTCTGGTCGAGGAACGTGCGCATCTGGCCGGCCATGTTGCCGAAGCGGGTCGGCGTGCCGAAGATGATCGCGTCGTAGTCGGCGAGTTCGTCCACCGTGGCGACCGGCGCGGCCTGATCGACCTTCACGCCGATCGCGCGGGCCTGGTCGGCGGGGATCGTTTCCGGCACGCGCTTGAGCGTGACCTCGACGCCGGGCACCGATTTCGCGCCCTCCACGACGTGCTGCGCCATCGTTTCGACGTGCCCGTAGGACGAGTAGTAAAGAACGAGAACCTTGGCCATGTTGCGAATCTCCGATTAAAAGAGCCCCGCGTTTCGGCGGGGCCCGGTTTCCCGAACGGGCGTCACGCCCATTCGGCCGTCACTTCGACCGGACGCAGGTCGAACACGAGCACTTCGGCGTCCTTGCCGTCGGCGATCGTCAGCGCGTGTTCGCCGCGGATGCGCGCGCCGTCGCCTTCGCCGAGCGTCACGCCGTTGACCGTCACGCTGCCGCGCGCCACGTGCACGTAAGCAAAGCGGTTCGGATCGAGTTCCAGCGTCGCGCTTTCGTCGCCGTCGAACAGGCCCGCGTAAATCCGCGTGTCCTGCCGGATCTTCAGCGAACCGGCGTCGCCGTTCGGCGACACGACGAGGGCGAGCTTGCCGCGCTTGTCGTCGGCCGCGACATTCGTCTGCTGATAGCGCGGCTCGGCGCCCTTTTCGGCCGGCCCGACCCAGATCTGCAGGAAGTGGACCGGTGTGTCCTGCGAGTGGTTGAACTCGCTGTGGCGCACGCCGGTGCCCGCGCTCATCAGCTGCACGTCGCCCGGCACGATCACCGAGCCGGTGCCCATCGAGTCCTTGTGTTCGAGCGCGCCGTCGAGCACGTACGACAGGATTTCCATGTCGCGGTGCGGGTGCGTGCCGAAGCCGCGGCCCGGGGCGACGCGGTCGTCGTTGATCACGAGCAGATCGGAGAAGCCGACTTGCTTCGGATCGTAGTAATTCGCGAACGAAAACGTATGACGGGAGCTGAGCCAGCCATGCTCCGCACGGCCACGTTGGTTTGCTGCACGGATGTCGATCATGATTTTTTGTCCTTGAAGTCGCCGGACCTCGGAAGTGGGCTCGGCTGTTCGTTGAGATGAATCTTAGGTCAATCGATTTGACAAATAAATCGCTGTAGAGATAATGACTGTCGCTATGGAGTGGACAATATGGAACTCAACGACCTGAGGATCTTCGTCGCGACGGTGGACGCAGGCAGCTTCACGGCGGCGGCCGATCAGTTGATGCTGTCCAAGCAGTTCGTCAGCCGGCGCACGATGGCGCTGGAGGCGTCGCTCGGCGTGCGGCTGCTGCATCGCAATACCCGCAATCTCGCGGTGACCGAATCGGGGCAGGAGTTCTACGCGCGCGCGCAGCGCATCCTCGCGGAGATCGCCGACGCCGAGCAGGCGATGTCGGTACGCAGCACCGAGCTGCACGGTTCGCTGAAGATCAGCGCGCCGCTGTCGTTCGGGATCACGCACGTGTCGCCGCTGATCGCCGAATTCCTGGCCGCGCACCCGGCCGTGCGGCTGAACATCGACCTGACCGACCGGCGCGTCGACCTGATCGGCGAGGGCTTCGACCTCGTGCTGCGGATCGGCTCGCTCGAGGATTCGACGCTGATCGCGCGTCCGCTCGGCGCGTGGCGGATGATCGCGTGCGCGAGCCCCGCCTACCTGAAGCGGCAGGGCACACCGCAGACGCCGGCCGATCTGGCGGGCCACACATGCGTGCTGTACGGGCGCGAGCGGCGGGTCGGCTGGGAATTCCGCGTCGACGGCGCGGCGCGCACATTCGACGTGCAGGGTCCGCTCGTCGCGAACAACGGCGAAGTGGTGCGCGACGCGGCGATCGCCGGGCTCGGCATCGCGCTGCTGCCGGATTTCATCGTCGGCGGGGCGCTCGACAGTGGTGCGCTGGTGCCGGTGCTCGACGCGTATGCGCCGTCGCCGATCACCCTCAATGCGGTGTTTCCGCAGCATCGGGAAGGGTTCGTCACGCTGCGCACGTTCATCGGGTTTCTTGCGGAACGGCTCGGGGAGCCGGCGCCGACGGGGGCGAGCGGGGCGGGCCCGGTACGGTAGCCGGCCGCCTTGCGGTGAATGGGGCGATTAATCTCCGCATGATTTGCGGAGATTGTTGAGTCGTGCGGCGAATGAGTGGATAATCTCCGCATGATGAGCGGAGATTACACCTTTATCTGGGAATCGGCCGACTGGCCGGCATGGCGCTTCGACCTTCCGGCCCTCGCCGCGCCGCTCGCCGACGTCAGCCGTGCGCAAGGCATGCTGATCGGCCGACTGGCGGATGTCGGCCTGACGTTGCGCGACGAGGCGAGCCTGGCCGCGCTGACGGAGGACGTCGTCAAGACCAGCGCGATCGAGGGCGAGAACCTGAATGTCGCATCGGTGCGGTCGTCGATTGCGCGCCGGCTCGGTGTCGACATCGGCGCGCTCGCGCCGGTCGATCGCCACGTCGAAGGCGTCGTCGACATGGTGCTGGATGCGACGACTCATTCGGCCGCACCGGTCACCGAAGCGCGGCTGTTCGGGTGGCATGCCGCGCTGTTTCCGACCGGCTATTCCGGGCTGTCGCGGATCACGGTCGGCGGCTGGCGCTCGGATGCGAGCGGGCCGATGCAGGTGGTCTCCGGGCCGATCGGCCGGCAGCGCGTGCATTTCGAGGCGCCGCCTGCCGCACGCCTGCCGCACGAGATCGGGCGCTTTCTCGCGTGGCTCAATGCGCCGCCGGCCGAGCCGTTGCTGATCCGGGCCGGCCTGGCCCACCTGTGGTTCGTCACGCTCCACCCGTTCGACGACGGCAACGGTCGTATCGCGCGCGCGCTCGGGGATCTGGTTCTGGCGCGCGCCGATCGAAGCCCGCAGCGTTTCTACAGCCTGTCCGCGCAGATCCAGCGCGAGCGCAACGCGTATTACGACGTGCTGGAGCGCACGCAGCGCGGCTCGCTCGACGTCACGGAGTGGCTCGCGTGGTTTCTGAACACGCTGGGCCGGGCCATCGATCATGCGCACACGACGCTCGATGCGGTGCTGATCAAGGCGCGCTTCTGGCAGCGATGCGCGGGCGTCGCGATGAACGAACGCCAGGTCAAGGTCATGAATCGCCTGCTCGACGGCTTCGAAGGCAAGCTGACGACCACCAAGTGGGCCGCCATCGCGAAATGCTCGCAAGACACGGCGCTGCGCGATATCACGGAGCTCGTCGAGCAGCACATGCTGCGTCGCTCGGCGTCCGGCGGCCGGAGCACGAGTTACGAACTGGTGCCGTTCGACGGCTGACGTTGCCGCGGCGGCATCGCGACGACGAACGCGGCGATCGTGATGCGCCGCGGCACCGATCTGTGGATCGGGCTGCTGGTGTTCGACGCCAAGAAAACGTCCGGATGCGTTACTACTCGAACGTGCCGGCGTGGAAGAAAACCGTGCCGAAGACGATCAACGCGTGGCACGACAATCTCGACAAGACGCTGCCGATCGACGTGATGCAGTAAGCCGGCGCTGCCCGCTATTTCTTGCTTCGGCGCGCCGCACGCGCCGGCGCCGCCGCGGATTCCCGTATGCGCAACTCGGGCTGGACCGCATGGCCGGGCCCCGTGGCGCCGTTCTCGAGCGCGTCGAGCAATGCACGCGCAGCCTGGCGCCCGATCGCGTCGGTATCCACCCACATCGTCGTCAGCGGCGGCTGGATTTCGCGCGCGAGCGCGACGTCGTCGAACCCCGTGATCGACAACTGCCCAGGCACGTCGATGCCGAGCGCCTGCGCCTCGAGCAACGCGCCGAGCGCGAGCGCGTCGTTGCCGCAGATCACGGCCGTCGGCCGCGTCGCCGCATCGCTGCCGGCAATGGCACGCAGGCTCGCCCGCCCGAACGCGATCGTGGCCGCGCCTTCGTGCTGATGGACGGGACGCACCGCGAGCCCGTGCGCGGCCAGCGTGTCGTGAATGCCGCGCAGGCGGGCCTGGACACGGTCGTTGTCCGTCGACGGCTGCATGATGATCGCGAAATCGCGATGGCCGAGGTCGAGCAGGTGCGTGGTGAGCCGCGCGAATGCCGCACGGTTGTCGAAGCCGATGCAGCAGTGCGGGCTGTCGTCACGGTACGCATACGTGACGACGTACGGCACGCGATGCATCGCAAGGAGTTCGAACAGTTCCGGCGGATACGCTTCGCCGACCAGCGACACGGCTTCCACGCCGCGCGACAGCATCGCGCGCACCTGCTCGAGCGCCTGCGCGGGGTCGTAGTTCGAGCAGCCGAGGAACAGCGTGATGCCGTGCTCGGCCATGACCGTCTGCATGCCGGCAACCTGCGACGCGAACACCTGGTCGTCGAGGGTCGGAATGATCGCGCCCGTGATGTGGGTGCGCGTGGACGCCAGTGCGCGGCCGGCCGCATTCGGGATCCAGTTCAGTGCGAGCGCCGCGTCGCGCACGCGTTGCTGCACGTCGGCCGATACCTTGCCGGGATCGTTGTACACGCGAGAGACGGTCGCGGTCGATACGCCGGCCAGTTTCGCGACGTCGCCGAGCACCGAGCGGCCGCTGCCGCGGCGTGCGCGGGGCGTGCTCATCGGCCGTCTCCGGGGAGGGCGGCCGTGCCGCTGCCGTGTGCCGTCAAAAGCGTCATTGTTTACCCTCGATTCGTGATGCTCCCGCTTGCATTCCCGACCAACCCTGCGAGAATGTAAGCGCTATCGTGCTGCTGCTTCCCTATTATGTCAGACACTTGTTCGATCCGTATGGCGAAATTTTCCGAGACGATGACCATTTCGGTCATTTTGTCGACCGCAAATGTAAGCGATTACATTCAGCAATGAACGGCTTACGGACACCACGTATCGCCGTCGTCGGCAGCGTCAACATCGATCTCGTCACGCGCGCGCCGCGCCTGCCGGTGCCGGGCGAGACGCTGCTCGGCACGACGTTCGAGACCGTTCACGGCGGCAAGGGCGCGAACCAGGCGGTGGCGGCCGCGCGCTTGGGCGGATCGGTCGCGATGATCGGCTGCGTCGGCGACGACGCGTTCGGTGCGCGCCTGCACGGGGCGCTGGCGGCGGAGCGCATCGACGTGACGCACTTGCACCGGATCGCCGACACGGCGACCGGCGTGGCGACGATCACCGTCGACGACGGCGGCGCGAACAGCATCGTCGTCGTGCCCGGCGCGAATGCGTGCGTCGATGCCGACCGGATCGACGCGGCGTGCGACGCGATCGCCGCCGCCGCGTTGCTCGTGTGCCAGCTCGAAGTGCCGGTCGCCAGCGTGGCGCGCGCGATTGCGTGCGCAAGCGCGCGCCACACGCCGGTGCTGCTCAATCCGGCGCCCGCGCAGCCGCTCTTCGATGCGTTGCTCGCGCGGGTCGACTATCTCGTCGTCAACGAAACCGAGGCCGAGTCGCTGACCGGCATCGCGGTCGGCGACGACGCGTCGGCAGCGCGCGCCGCAGATGCGCTGCGCGCGAAGGGCGTCGGCAACGTGCTGGTCACGCTCGGCGCGCGCGGTGTCTGCTGGCGCGGCAGCGCAGGGAGCGGCCGCCATCGTGCGCTCGCGGTGGCGGCCGTCGACACGACCGCGGCCGGCGACACGTTCGTCGGCGGGTTCGCGGTCGCGCGGGCCGGCGGCGCATCGATGGACGACGCGATCGGCTTCGCCCAGCGTGCGGCCGCGATCAGCGTCACGCGCCGCGGCGCACAGACATCGATTCCGACGCGCGACGAAGTCGACCGTATAGAGACCTGAATTCCGCATCCGACGGAATGGCCGAACCCGGCCGCTGACAGTGACATGGAGACAATCGACATGAACGACAATCAAGCTGTTCCGCACGCGCCGCCACGGATTCGGCGCGGTCAACGCATCGCGCTCGCGCTGTTGATGGCGAGCGGGATCGTCAACTATCTCGATCGCGGCACGCTGGCCGTAGCGAGTTCCGCGATCCGCGGCGATCTCGGCCTGTCGCTCGCGCAGATGGGGCTGCTGCTGTCGGCCTTCTCGTGGAGCTATGCGCTGTGCCAGTTCCCGGTCGGCGGGCTGGTCGACCGCATCGGCCCGCGCCGGCTGCTCGGCATCGGGCTGATCGTCTGGTCGTTCGCGCAGGCGGCGGGCGGCATCGTATCCACCTTCGGCTGGTTCATCGTCGCGCGCATCGTGCTCGGCATCGGCGAGGCGCCGCAATTCCCGTCGGCCGCGCGCGTGGTGAGCAACTGGTTTCCGCTGCGCGCGCGCGGCACGCCGACGGGCATTTTCAATGCCGCGTCGCCGCTCGGTACCGCGCTTGCGCCGTTGCTGCTGTCGGTGCTCGTTGCGTCGTTTCACTGGCGCTGGGCGTTCATCGTGACCGGCGCGCTCGGTCTCGTCGTCGCCGTCGTGTGGTTCGCGCTGTATCGCGATCCGGTGCGCGCGCAACTGTCCGCCGCCGAACGCGCTTATCTCGATGCCGATGCGCAGAGCGCGGTCGCCGCGCCGAAACTGACCTTCGCCGAATGGCGCAGCCTGTTCTCGCACGGCACGACGTGGGGGATGCTGATCGGCTTCTTCGGCTCCGTATACCTGAACTGGGTCTACCTGACCTGGCTGCCGGGCTACCTGACGATGGAGCGGCACATGAGCCTGATCCGCACGGGGTTTGCCGCGTCGGTGCCGTTCCTGTGCGGGTTCGTCGGTTCGCTGGTCGCCGGCTGGCTGTCGGATCTCGTCACCCGCCGCAGCCGGTCGCCGGTCGTGAGCCGGCGCAACGCGGTGGTGGCCGCGATGCTCGGGATGGTCGCGTTCACGATTCCGGCCGCGCTCGTGCAGAGCAATACGGTTGCGCTCGCATGCATTTCGGTGGTGATCTTTCTCGCCAACGCGGCGTCGGCGTGCTCGTGGGCGCTCGCGACGGCAGCCGCGCCGCCCAGCCGCATCGCGTCGCTCGGCGCGATCCAGAATTTCGGCGGCTTCATCGGCGGCGCGCTGGCCCCGATCCTGACCGGCGTCATCGCGCAGAAGTGGTCGTTCGTGCCCGCGCTGCTCACCGCGGCGGCGATCGCGTTCGCCGGCGCGATGGCGTACCTGCTGCTCGTGCGCAAGCCGATTCCCGAACAGGCCGCGAACGCCGCGCCCGGACCGTTGCCGGCTTGAGCTTGCAGCCTGCATCCGCATTCATTGAAGCAAGGAGAAACAGATGCACTACCCGCAGCAATCGAACGTGACGATCGAGGGGATCGTGCCGGTGATGCTGACGCCGTTCGACGACGCCGGCGCGATCGACTACGCCGGGCTCGAGCGGCTCATCGAATGGTATCTGGCGCACGGCTCGGATGCGTTGTTCGCGGTCGCGCAATCGAGCGAGATGCAGTTCCTGAGCCTGGCCGAACGCGCGGCGCTCGCGCGTTTCGTGGTCGATCGCGTGGCCGGCCGCGTGCCGGTCGTCGCGTCGGGCCACATCAGCGACGACCTCGACGCTCAGGTTGCCGAACTGTGCGCGGCGGCCGAATCGGGCGCGCAGGGCGTCGTGCTCGTGACCAACCGGCTCGATCCGCAACGCAAGGGCAGCGCCGCGTTGCTCGACCATCTGCGCCGGCTGCTCGCGCGGCTGCCGTCGGATCTTCCGCTCGGCCTGTACGAATGTCCGGCGCCTTATCGGCGGCTTCTGTCGGATGACGAGTTGCGCGCGTGCATCGATACGGGCCGATTCGTGATGCTCAAGGACGTGAGCTGCGATCTCGCGACGGTGAAGCGGCGCGTCGCGCTGGCCGCGGGGTCGCCGCTGAAGATCCTGAACGCGAACGCCGCGATCGCGTGGGACGCGATGAAGGCCGGGTCGGCCGGTTTCAACGGCGTGTTCACGAACTTCCATCCCGATCTCTACCAGTGGCTGCGCACGCAAGGCGAATCGAATCCGGCGCTGGCCGACGAACTCTCGACGTTCCTGGTCGTCTCGGCGGTATCGGAGGCGCTGGGCTACCCGGCGCTCGCGAAGCTCTATCACCAGCGGATCGGCACGTTCGGGTCGATCAAATGCCGTGCGATCGACTACGACGTGCGCGAACGCTTCTGGGCGCTCGACGCGGTACTCGACAAGATCGTGGCCGGCACCGAACATTTCCGCCGGCGGATCGCGGCGTCATAACGGAGGACGCGCGCCGCCAGCAGCGCGGCGCGTGATCGCATCGCATGCCGTGCCGTGCATGCGGCACATCCGCTGCGTGCCCGAACGACCCGTCTTGCGCGAGGCGTCGCAGTCGCGGCGCCATCATCGCGATTCCCTTCCCGTCGCTGGCGGCAATGCCTGCCGCTTCGCGATGCGGCTGCCATTCGCAGTCGTTCACGACGTCACGAACTGCCGGGTCAGTTGCGCGGCATAGTCGGACAGATTCGACTGCTGCTGCGCGACACGCTTCAGATCGGCGGTCAGTGCGGTCGTCCGCACGTCGATCATCCCGTTCTCGGGATTGAACAGGCCAAGCAGCAAGCGAACGTATCGCTCGGCGAGAGGTGTTCTCCTTGCCGGTATCAGTTGGCAAGACTGGTCTGGAGCGAATCGTCCGCCATCCGCACTGGCCGGCCGTCACCGGATGGGCCGCTCTCCCGCGATTGTCCACTATTTCGAGACAGCGAATCGTGTTTCGGCGGATTGATGAATTTTCGTGGGACAGTAGACTGCACCCGTGCTTCGCCAGAACCGATCCGGCGCGCCGTCAGTCGCGGCGTCACCGGATGGATTCTTCGGCGGCGGGCCACCTGGCTTGCCGCGCGACTGCGCGAAGAGTGGTCCGTTGCCGGCATCGCGCGCCGATTCGACGCGCAGCGGCAGCGGATGCATCAAACCGTCAATTCAAGGGTGATTGCCATGCGTTACGTTTCACTGGAGTCGAAGAAGGACGAGCTGCTGCTGGCGGCTCGCGTGCTGATGATGATCCTGTTCGTGCTGTTCGGCTGGCAGAAGCTGCACGACTTTTCGGGCACGGTCGCGTACATGGCGTCGACGGGGAATCCGGCGCCCGAACTCGCGGCCGCGATCGCGGTGGCGGTCGAACTGGTGGGCGGCGTGCTGATCGCGATCGGCTTCTATACGCGTCCGCTCGCGCTGGCATTCGCCGCCTATACGCTCGCGACCGCGCTGATCGGCCATCGCTACTGGGCGCTGCAGGGGATGGAGCAGTACATGGCGATGATCAATTTCTACAAGAACGTGAGCATCATTGGCGGGCTGCTGTTGCTCGCGTTGAGCGGGCCGGGCCGGTATTCGGTCGATCGGAAGTAAGGCAGGACGAAGTTTCCGTTCGGTATCACAAGCCCGGTACGTGCAAGCGTGCCGGGCTTCGTTTTTGCGGGCGATGCAGGGGCGGCGCGCGTGCCGACGACGGAACCGGAGTCGTGCCCAGGCACCGCGGGCAGCGCATGCGCTCGCGGCCGGAATCCGCATCGCGGATCACGCATTGCACGAAGCCGTTGGCGGGCGGGAAATGGATGAAGAAAGAGGCGAAGAAGCGGGGCGAAGAAGCGGGCGATCATGTTCCGACCGGATGCGAGCCGTTCATACTGTCCAATAGGCCCGATAATCCATTCGTTTCCGTGATCGAGCGCCACCCATGCCAAACCAGATTTCACCGATCGACCGTCCCACCATCCTCGTCATCGGCGCGTCCGGCCTGCTCGGCCGCGCGGTGGCCGCGTCCTTGTTCCGCGAACCGTCGCTGACGCTGCTCGCAACCATCCGGCACCCGCAAGGCGCCGGCGCAAAACTGCTCGCATTGCCGCCGGAAAACATCGCCGAACTCGACGTCCTCGACGAGCCGGCTCTCGAGCGCCTGTTCGAAACGTGCCGGCCCGCTGCCGTCGTCATTTGCGCCGCCGAACGCCGCCCCGACGTCTGCGAACGCGACCCGGCCGCGGCCCGCGCCATCAACGTCGCGGCGCCGGCCCGCATCGGCGCGCTCGCCGCGCGATTCGGCGCATGGACGCTCGGCATCTCGACCGACTACGTGTTCGACGGCAACGCCGCCCCGTACGGCGAGGACGCCACCCCGAACCCGCTGAACATCTACGGTCGCACCAAACTGGAGGGCGAGGCCGCGCTCCTCGCGGCCTCGCCGCTGTCGTGCGTGCTGCGCCTGCCGTTGCTCTTCGGCCCGATCGCCGACTGGAGCGAATCGGCCGTCACGAGCCTCGTGCCGGCCGTCGTCGCGTCCGCGCGACCGGGCGCGGACGCGGTCGGCATGGACGCATGGGCGATCCGTTATCCGACCTGGACGCCCGACGTCGCGCAGGTCATCCGCGACCTGACGCTGCGCCATCTCGCGGGGAAGTCCGTCACGGGCATCCGCCATTGGTCGAGCGAGGAGCCGATGACGAAGTACGACATCGCGCAGCGAATCGCGGCCGCGCTCGGCATCGACGCGTCGCTCGCGCCGATCACGCAGCCGACCGACGCAACGCCGCGCCCGTACGACTGCCATCTCGATGCGGCGCGCGTGCGCGCGCTCGGAATCGATTACGCGACGCCGTTCGATACGGCGTTGCGGACCGTGCTGCGCGACGCGCCGCAGGCGCGGTAGGATCGGCGTCCTTCGCGGCTCGCGGTACCCAGCCGACATATCAACCCCCAAACCGTCGTGGAGCGTACGGCCGTGCTTTCCCGGCGCGTCGCCAACGCATCCGGCAACGGGGCAGACAGCTGCGAGTCCCAATCCTCAGACGTGTTTCACGTCTGAGCGCACTCGCGATCGAATTCAGGATTTGTCTAGTCATCCTTGAGATTCGCTCGCTCGAATTGCACCAAACATGTGCCGGAATTCCCCGCGACGATGCACGCCAGAGCCCTGAAATTAGGGGATTTCCCGCGTTTCACGCGTTTTTATTGATCACTGCTTGTCTCGCTGTTTTTCTTCTTGCATGCTTGTATAGACAAATTCCTGAGGCGGCTCGCTGCACCGAAGGGATGGCGAACTTCAACGCAAGGAGAATCTCGTGAACGGCAAGCGCATCAAGTGGGCAATCAGGACGATCGGCGTCATCGCGGCTGCGGCGGCCACGCTCGCGGCACCGGTGCAGGCGAAGGAATGGAAGACGGTGACGGTCGCGCTCGAAGGCGGCTACGCACCGTGGAACCTCACGCTGCCGGGCGGCAAGCTGGGCGGTTTCGAACCGGAACTGCTCGCCAACGTGTGCGAGCGGATCAAGGTGCAGTGCAACATGGTCGCGCAGGACTGGGACGGGATGATTCCGGGCCTGCAGGCCGGCAAGTTCGATGTCCTGATGGATGCGATTTCCATCACGCCGGAGCGCGAAAAGATCCTGCTGTTCTCGCGTCCGTACGCGGCGACGCCGGCGACGTTCGCCGTCACCGATACGAAGATCCTGCCGAAGGCCGCGCCCGGCGCGCCGATCGTCAAGCTGACGGGCGACGCCAACACGGACAAGCCTACCGTCGACACGCTGCGCAAGCAGTTGAAGGGCAAGACGATCGGTATCCAGTCGGGCACCGTCTACACGAAATTCATCAACGACAGCTTCAAGGACATTGCGTCGATTCGCGTGTACAAGACGTCGCCCGAACGCGATCTCGATCTGGTCGCCGGGCGCATCGACGCCTCGTTCGACGACGTCACGTACTACGCGGCGAACAACGCGAAGAAGGACAACGCATCGATCGTGCTCGCGGGGCCGAAGCTCGGCGGGCCGATCTGGGGGCCGGGCGAAGGGCTCGCGTTCCGCAAGCAGGATGCCGACCTGAAGACGAAGTTCGATACGGCGATCGCCGCGGCGCTCGCGGACGGCACCGTGAAGAAGCTCGCCGACAAGTGGTTCAAGACCGACGTCACCCCGTAAGCGCGTGTTCGGCCGCCGTCGCGTAAGTTCGTCGAACGGCGCGCGGCGGCACGCATCCAGCGGATTCACTCAACACATGCCGGGAGGCACGCATGGCGATTCTTGAAATGCTCGGCTTCGGCACCGAAGGCTGGGGCGGTGTGCTGCTGCTCGCCGCACTGATGACGGTCGCGCTGACGCTCGCCGCGCTGGCGGTTGGCGCCGTGATCGGCGCGGCGATCGCGGCGGCGAAGCTGTCGCGCTACCGCAGCCTCCGCCTGCTCGGCGATCTGTATACGACGGTATTTCGCGGCGTGCCCGAACTGCTCGTCATCTATCTGTTCTACTTCGGCGGCTCGACGCTCGTGACGGCCGTCGGCCAGTGGTTCGGCGCAGAGGGCTTCATCGGCGTGCCGCCGTTCGTGATCGGCGCGCTCGCGGTCGGGATGATCTCGGGCGCCTATCAGGCCGAGGTCTATCGCGCGGCAGTGCTCGCGGTGTCGAAGGGCGAGCTCGAAGCGGCGCGTTCGATCGGCATGCCGCGCGGCATGGTGCTGCGGCGCATCCTGGTTCCGCAGGTGCTGCGCTTCGCGCTGCCCGGTATCGGCAACGTGTGGCAACTGAGCCTGAAGGATTCCGCACTGATCTCGGTCACCGGGCTTGCCGAGTTGCTCCGCACGAGCCAGATCGCCGCCAATTCGACTCACCAGTACTTCGTGTTCTTCGTCGCGGGCGGTGCGCTGTATCTGCTGATGACGGGCTTGTCGAACCGCGTGTTCAACCGGGCCGAGGCGATCGTCGGCCGGTCGTTCCGCCGCAATTTCGCGCGCAACTGACGGAGAACGGGCATGTCCATCGATTTCGCATTTCTCGTCGACACGCTGCGCCAGTTGCTGGCGGCCGTGCCGACCACGCTCGGCCTGTTCTTCGCATCGCTCGTGCTCGGCGGCCTGCTGTCGCTCGTGATCGTCACGATGCGCGTGTCGCCGCGCTGGCTGCCGAACCGCTTCGCGCGGGCCTATATCCTCGTGTTTCGCGGCTCGCCGCTGCTGATCCAGATGTTCCTCGTGTATTACGGGCTCGGCCAGTTCGGCGTGATTCGCGAGAGCTTCATGTGGCCGCTGCTGCGCGAGCCGTACGTCTGCGCGGTGCTGTCGCTCGCGCTGTGCACGGCAGGCTACACGGCCGAAATCCTGCGCGGCGGGTTGATGGCCGTACCGGTCGGGCAGATCGAGGCCGGCTATTCGATCGGCCTGTCGGGTTTCGCGCTGCTGCGGCGCGTGATCGGCCCGATCGCGCTGCGCCAGTGTCTGCCCGCGTATTCGACCGAAGCCGTGCTGCTCGTCAAGTCGACCGCGCTGGCGAGCCTCGTCACCGTATGGGAAGTGACGGGCGTCGCGCAGCAGATCATTCAGCAGACCTACCGGACGACCGAGGTGTTCGTCTGCGCGGCCGTGATCTATCTGGGCCTGAACTTCATCGTCGTGCGCCTGCTCGGCGCGCTCGAATGGCGGCTCTCGGGGCACCTGCGTGCGCCGAAGCCGTCCGGTGCGCCAGCCGCGGCGACCCGCAATGCCCGGCGCGTCGCGTCCTGAGCGCGCCCATTCTTTCCAGGAGAATCCGATGAACACCGCCGCCCCCGTCGCGCTGTCGGTCAGAAACATCCACAAGTCGTTCGGCGATCACCATGTGCTGAAGGGCATATCGCTCGACGCGCACGAGGGTGACGTCATCTCGATCCTCGGCGCGAGCGGGTCGGGCAAGAGCACGTTCCTGCGTTGCCTGAACCTGCTCGAGACACCCGACGACGGCTCCGTCGCGCTCGCGGGCGAGGAGCTGGCGATGAAGCGTGCGCGCGACGGCAAGCTGCATCCGAGCGACCGGCGCCAGGTCGACCGGATCCGCTCGCAGCTCGGGATGGTGTTCCAGAACTTCAACCTGTGGTCGCACATGACGGTGCTCGACAACCTCGTCGAGGGACCGCTGCGCGTGCAGAAGCGCAGTCGCGCGGAAGCGGTGGAGGAGGCCGAGGCGCTGCTCGCGCGCGTCGGCCTCGCGGACAAGCGCGGCTACTATCCCGCGCATCTGTCCGGCGGCCAGCAGCAGCGTGTCGCGATTGCCCGCGCGCTGGCGATGCATCCGAAGGTGATGCTGTTCGACGAACCGACGTCGGCGCTCGACCCGGAACTGGTGGGCGAGGTGCTGCGCGTGATGCGCTCGCTGGCGGAGGAGGGGCGCACGATGCTGGTCGTCACGCATGAAATGGGCTTTGCGCGCCACGTGTCGAATCGCGTGATGTTCCTGCATCAGGGCGAGGTCGACGCGGACGGGACGCCCGACGAAGTCTTCGGCGGCCAGACCTCCGAGCGCTTCCGGCAATTCGTGTCGAGCCACCACGACCGCACGACGAACTGAGGCTGCCATGACCGTATTCCGTGCGGCGCAGCCGCTCGACTGGCGACAGGTGGCGGCCGTGGCGGCCGGCGAGCCGCTGGCGTTGGCCGACGAGACGCGCGCGCGTGTCGCGGCCGCCCGCGAACTCGTCGACGAGATCGTCGCGCGCGGGATTCGCGCGTACGGCGTCAATACCGGCGTCGGCGCGCTGTGCGACGTGATCGTGTCGCCCGCGCAGCAGAGCATGCTGTCGCACAACATCCTGATGAGTCACGCGGTGGGCGTCGGCATGCCGCTCGGCGCGGCCGAAACGCGCGCGATCATCGCGGCCGCGATCAACAACTATGCGCACGGGCATTCGGGCGTGCGTGCCGACGTCGTCGACCAGCTCGTCGCGCTGCTCGAGCACGATTGCCTGCCCGAAGTGCCGGCGCACGGCTCGGTCGGGTATCTGACCCACATGGCGCATGTCGCGCTCGTCTGTGTCGGGCACGGCCATGCGCGCCATCGCGGCGAACGCCTGCGCGGCGCCGACGCGCTGCGGCGCATCGGCCGCGAACCGCTCGTGCTCGGCGCGAAGGAAGGGCTGAGCCTCGTCAACGGCACGCCGTGCGTCACGGGGCTGGCGGCGCTCGCGCTGGCTCGCGCCGAACGGTTGCTCGACTGGGCCGACTGGATCGCGGCGACGAGTTTCGAGAACCTGGGCGGGCAACTCGCCGCCTTCGATCCGGCTTCGCTCGCGCTGCGGATTTCGCCCGGTATCGGCCAGGTCGGCGCCCGCCTGCGTGCGCTGCTGGCGGACAGCGGCATGCTTGCCGCGGCGAGCGGCCGGCATACGCAGGATCCGCTCAGCCTGCGCACGATTCCGCACGTGCATGGCGCCGCGCGCGACGTGTTCGACGTCACGGCCGAGGTGGTCGATCGCGAACTCGCGTCCGTCACCGACAATCCGATCGTCGCCGGCACGCGCGAGACGCCGGCCGTGCATTCGCAGGCGCATGCGGTCGGCGCGGGCATCGCGCTCGCGATGGACAGCCTCGCGGCGGCGATGGCGCAGGTCGCGGCGATCGCCGAGCGGCGCCTCGACCGGCTCGTGAATCCGCTCGTCAGCGGGCTGCCGGCGTTTCTTGCCGCGCCGGGCGGCAGTTGTTCGGGGTTCATGATCGCGCAGTACACGGCGGTCGCGCTGGTCGCGCAGAACCAGCGGCTTGCCGCGCCGGCGAGCCTCGACGGCGGCATCACGTCGGGGCTGCAGGAAGATCACCTGTGTCATGCGACGCCGGCCGCGCTGAAGGCGCTCGACATCATCGAGAATACGACGCGCGTGCTCGCGATCGAATTGCTTGCGGCCGCGCAGGCGTACGATCTGCAGCCGGGCGAAACGGCGCGCGCCGCGTCGACCGACGCGCTGTGGCGGCATGTGCGCGAACGCGTGCCGGCGTATCGCGACGACCGCCCGCTCGCGGACGATATCGCGATCGCGGCCGGCATCGTCGCGGGTGTGCCGCCTTCGTTGCAGTGACGACGGCCAACGACGGGCCGATCACCCCACATTCATTCGGGCGAGGGCGCATGAGCGAAACGGAACGCAGACTTTCCGCACGGCAGGCGTCGGCATCGGCCGACACCGTGCCGGCGCGGACATTGCCGGCCTATCAGCAGATCAAGCGCTACGTCGTGGAGCGGATCGCGAAGGGCGACTGGAAGCCCGGCGGCGCGATCCCGACCGAGGCCGAACTGGTCAAGGAATTCGGCGTGGCGCGGATGACGGTGTCGCGCGCGCTGCGCGAACTGACGGCCGAGCGCGTGCTGACGCGCATCCAGGGGGCCGGCACGTTCGTCGAGCGCCGGCATTACGAGTCGACGGTGCTGGAAATCCGCAACATCGCGGACGAAATTGCCGAGCGCGGCCATCGGCACAGTGCGCGCGTGCTGCTGATCGAGCGCAGCGTCGATCCGGACGCGATCGAGGCGCTCGGGCTGCGCGCCGGGCCCGTGTTTCATTCGCGTATCGTGCATTACGAGGAGGACGAACCGATCCAGTTCGAGGATCGCTACGTCAATCCGGCCTTGTTTCCCGCGTATCTGGAGCAGGACTTCACGCTCGAGACGCCGAATCACTACATGGTGCGACTGGCGCCGATCCAGCGCGCGGAGTTCCAGATCTACGCGGAGAAGCCCAATGCGCAGGTGCGGCGGCATCTCGTGATGGAAATCGGTGAACCGTGTCTGCTGCTGCGACGCCGCACGTGGGTCGGCGAGCAGGTCGCCACGTCCGTGAGGCTGTGGCATCCGGCGTCGCGGTTTCATCTGGCCGGCAACATGTAGGGAAGCGGGGGCGATCGCGTCGCGACGTCACCGCGCATCGTGCGTCGTCCGGCTCGATTTGACACCTGGCGTCGCCGCCCATTAAAGTCGCGACGCGGGGCGGCGGGTCAAGCACACGCCCGGAACAGGCAGCCGATGTTCCAGGACTACGGGGCTACCCCGTGGATCGGATCGAGACGCCGATGCGCCGCAAGGGAATCCGTTGCGCGTCGCGCAACATGACCCCTCGCAGCACCAGTCACGTTGACTCGTCGTCCCGCCCCTCTGCGTCCATGCACTCATCCCTGCGCGACACCACCCGAACGATTGCCGAGGCGATGCTCGCCGGTTCGCCCGAGCGCGACGGCGTCGTCGCGCGGATGGCCGCCGTGCTCGGCGAAGCCCCGCCGTGGGCGCACGAATGCGCGGGCCTCGCGCTCGTTCGCTTCGGCGCGGAGTGGGCCGATACCGACACCGACGCGCTCGCGGCGGTGCTGGCCGAGGCGCCCGGGTTCGTGCGTGCATGGTATGGCGACCGTCGGCCAGCGGTGATCCGCATCGTGCGGCGGCCGCTGGTGCAGCGGCCGCTGCCGGCGCCGCTCGCCGGCTGCGACGTGCCGCACTGGCCGACGCCCGGCGATCTCGCCGGCTGGCTCGGCGTGAGCGTGCCGGAACTCGACTGGCTGTCCGATCACTGGCGCGTCGACGCGCGCGGCAGCGCCACGCCGCTGCATCACTACACGTACGTCGCGGTCGACAAGCGCAGCGGCGGGTGCCGGCTCGTCGAAATCCCGAAGGGGCGGCTGCGCGAAGCGCAGCGCCGCATCCTGCACGAGCTGCTCGATCGCGTTGCGCCGCACGGCGCGGTACACGGTTTTCGCAAGGGGCACGGGATCGTGTCGTTCGCGGCGCCGCATGCGGATCGCGATGTCGTCGTGCGCTTCGATCTCGCGGATTTCTTCGTATCGGTGCGCGCGGCGCGCGTTCACGCGCTGTTCGTGACGCTCGGGTATCCGGCCGAAGTCGCGCGGACGCTCACCGGGCTGTGCACCAATCGCGTGCCGTCGGCGCGGCTGCTCGCGCCGGACCTGCGCGACCGGTTCGACTGGATCGGCCGCCAGCGCTATCGCGAACGGCATCTGCCGCAGGGTGCGCCGACGTCGCCGGCGCTCGCCAACCTCTGCGCGTTCCGGCTCGACATGCGGCTCGCCGCGCTCGCGCGTTCGCTCGATGCGACCTATACGCGCTATGCGGACGATCTCGCGTTTTCCGGCGGCGGCGCGCTCGCGCGCGACGTCGAGCGGCTGCAGATCCGGGTCGCCGCGATCGCACTCGAGGAAGGCTTTGCGCTGCAACTGCGCAAGACCCGCGTGATGCGGCGCGGCACGCGGCAGCAACTGGCCGGCGTGGTGGTCAACCGTCATCCGAACCTGGCGCGCGACGCGTTCGATCGCCTGAAGGCCATCCTGACCAATTGCATCCGGCACGGCCCGGCGTCGCAGAATCGCGACGCGCATCCGGATTTCCGCGCGCATCTGGCCGGGCGCGTCGCGCATGCGAGCGCGCTGAACGCGGCGCGCGGCGCGAAGCTGCGCGCGCTGTTCGACCGGATCGCTTGGGAGGCCGGCGGCGAAGACTGCTGAACCGCCGGCTCGCATCGACCCCGGCCGGCGACTTCTGCAACACGATCCCGCGCACTGCTATCATTCGCGCCATGCCGCGCCCGTGACAGGTGCGGCGAATCACTTGCGGCCGCCGTCCACTCGCGGCGCGCCGCCCGTTGCCGGCCGGTGCTGCCTGTCAGTGACGCACGACGTCGTTTCGTGCTCATCGCGCAAATCATGCCGGCTCAGGTGGACGATTCACCTATTTGACAGCCCCGATCGGCGGAACTTCGTGGTAGGTTCGGCCATCGGAGCTTTTTGCAAAAACATGCCCAAAGAGGATGAATACATGACCCAGGCCCTGCAGGAACTCGAAGCACAACTTCGGGACCTGAACATCAAGCTGTCGGAGGCGAAGCAGAAGGAGAAGCAAGCCGCGCTCGCGGCCTTCAAGGAACAGGTCGAGCTGCTGGGGATTTCGCAGCAGGAAGTGCTGAGCGCGCTCGGCTACATCGTCCAGCGCAAGCGCAAGGCGCCCGCGAAGTACTACGATCCGACGACCGGCCGCTCATGGTCGGGGCGCGGCCCGCGGCCGAAATGGCTCGAAGGCAAGGATCTCGAAACGCTTGCCGTCGACCGCGGAGCCAAAACCTGGTGGCCGGGGGACGATCAGGGCTGAAGCCCGCCGCGCCGCCGGGCCATCCGGCGTCGTCCGGTTCGCGCAGGCGGGCCGGACGGCGATATTCCGCCCGCCTGCCGTCTTTCATCCGGTGTCCGGCCTGATCGCGCATCGCCGGCCTCGCCGCCGCACCGGATCGACGTTTTCCCTTTCCATTTCCCTTTCCCGTTCGTTGCCCGCCGTGGTCCGTCGTTTCCCGCCAGCCGTCCGGCCAGCGCGGGCCGGCGCGCATCCGCCCGCGTCGTTCGCGGGCACAGGCCTTAGAATGTCGCCGGACATTCGTGGCAGGACACCATGGCGGCAAACATGAAATCTTCGACGCTCGGCGGGCCGTCGGCCCCGGGCGCGGAGCAGGTCGGCGCATACGCGTGGAAGGCGCTGGCCGGATCGGCGATCGGCTATGCGATGGACGGCTTCGACCTGCTGATCCTCGGCTTCATGCTGCCGGCGATCACGGCGGCGCTGCACCTGACGCCCGGGCAGGCCGGCGCGCTGGTCACATGGACGCTGGTCGGCGCGGTCGCGGGCGGCATCGTGTTCGGCGCGCTGAGCGATCGCTACGGGCGCGTGCGCGTGCTGACCTGGACGATCCTGCTGTTCGCGATCTTCACCGGCCTGTGCGCATTCGCGCGCGGCTTCCAGGATCTGCTCGTCTATCGCACCATCGCGGGCATCGGCCTCGGCGGCGAGTTCGGGATCGGCATGGCGCTCGCGGCCGAAGCGTGGCCTGCAGCCAAGCGCGCCCGCGTGTCGTGCTACGTCGCGCTCGGCTGGCAGGCCGGCGTGCTGCTGGCCGCGCTCGTGACGCCGTTGCTGCTGCTCCA
This sequence comes from Burkholderia sp. AU32262, assembly GCF_020419985.1. Taxonomy (NCBI): domain Bacteria; kingdom Pseudomonadati; phylum Pseudomonadota; class Betaproteobacteria; order Burkholderiales; family Burkholderiaceae; genus Burkholderia; species Burkholderia sp. AU32262. The sequence goes on along the minus strand of NZ_JAIZRS010000013.1, from coordinate 111,363 downwards.
CATCGGCTGGCGCGGCATGTTCGCGGTCGGCGTGCTGCCCGCGCTGCTCGCCTGGGTGATGCGCAACACGCTGCACGAGCCGCAAGCGTTCGCGCGGCGCGCGACGCAGCCGAAGTCCAACGCGTTCCGCATGCTCGTCGCCGACGGCCGCACCGCGCGCACGAGCGTCGGCATTGCGATCCTGTGTTCGGTCCAGAATTTCGGCTACTACGGAATCATGATCTGGCTGCCGACCTTCCTGTCGAAGCAGATGGGTTTCTCGCTGACGAAATCGGGCGTGTGGACGGCGGCGACCGTCGTCGGGATGATGATCGGCGTCTGGGTGTTCGGCCAACTGGCCGACCGCATCGGTCGCAAGCCGACGTTCCTGCTGTACCAGCTCGGCTCGGTCGTGACGGTCATCGCGTATGCGCGGCTGTCGGACCCGACGGCGATGCTGTGGGCCGGCGCGCTGATGGGGATGTTCGTCAACGGGATGGTCGGCGGCTACGGGACGCTGATGTCGGAAGGCTATCCGACGGCCGCACGCGCGACCGCGCAGAACGTGCTGTGGAACATCGGCCGCGCGGTCGGCGGCTTCGGCCCCGTCGCGGTCGGCGCGCTCGCCGCGCACTACTCGTTCCAGACGGCCATCGCGCTGCTCGCCGGCCTCTACGTGCTCGACATGGTCGCGACGGTGTTCCTGATTCCCGAGCTCAAGGGCGTCGAGCTCGAATGAGCGCGGGACGCGCGCATGCCGCCACGATTTCACCGGAAACCACGATGCAACGGAACAACAGGACGATCGGCGTGATGGGCTCGGGCAAGGAGCCGTGGCTCGCGTTTTCGGAACCGCTCGGCGCGTGGCTCGCGCAGGCCGGGTTCAACCTGCTGACGGGCGGCGGGCAGGGCGTGATGCTGGCGGTCGCGCGCGCGTTCGCCGGCGTGCCCGGTCGGGCCGGCCGATCGATCGGCATCCTGCCGACACGGGCCGATCCGGTCGCGGGCTTCGTGCCGCTCGACGGCTATCCGCATCCGTTCGTCGACGTTCCGATCCTCACGCCGCTGCCGCGGCGCGAACCGGGCGCCGCGCCGGACGCGATCAATCGCAACTATGTGAACGTGCTGAGCAGCGACCTGATCGTCGCGCTGCCGGGCGGGCACGGGACGGCCGAGGAGATCGCGCTCGCGCAGCGCTGGCGCAAGCCGCTCGTCTGCTTCGGGCCGGATGGCGCGTTTCGGTCGCTTGCCCCGGACGCCACGTGCACGTCGTCGCTCGACGACGTGATCCGGTTCATCGACGATGCGTTCGCGGCGGAGCACGCGCTGCGATAGGGCGATCGATCCATTCGGCGACCGTCGGCGGCAACGTACGTCGGCTCGAACCGCCGCAGGCACGGTTCAGCTCCGTCGCCCTCCGTTCGACGCACTGTCTTCACCGCGCCAACAGCCGGTTCCGATTGGCGAATCCCGGTCGGCATCGGCTTACAGCAGCGTCACGTTGCTCGATGCCTCGTCGGATGGATACGCCGATGGACCGCGCGCGTTCGCCGCGTCGTGTCCCCGTTCTGTAGCGGGCGTCATGAAGTCCGCCGGATCGACGACGGTCCATTGAACCTCAGCCGCCCGCCGGCCCCGGCCCCGGTCCCGGCCGGCTGAAGCGCTGCTCGACCACCTCCGTCCCCCACTGCGTGCCCGCGGATTCGCTCGTCAGCGCGAAGCCGAACGACTCGTACAGATGGCGCGCGGCATCGAGCCCCTTGAACGTCCACAGGTACGTCTCGCGAAACCGGTGTGCGTCGACGAATTGCATCGCGAGCGTCATCAACCGGCGCCCGACGCCCGAGCCGCGCAACGCGTCGTTGACGATGAACCAGCGCAGGTGCGCGACGCCCGTTGCCGGGTCGCCGTCGATCGCGAGCGACGCGAGCGTGCGCCCGTCTTCCTGGCACAGCCACAGCGCCTTGCCGTCGGCAGGCAGCGCGCCCGCGAAGGCGGCCAGCTCGGTCGCCACGCGCTGTTCGAAGAAGGCGCCGAACCCCCAGTGTTCCGCGTAGAAGCGCGCATGCAGGCTCGCGATGTCGCCGATGCAGCCCGGCTGATAGCCGTCGCGAATCGAAGGCGCCTCGGCGGGTGCAACGGGCGCCCTGGCCGCATTGTCCTGGGCGAGCGCATCGGCATACAGCGCGAGCGAACGCAGCAGCGCCTGCTGGTCGGCCGGCATCATCCGGCGCAGCGCGTTCGACACTTGATCGGTCGCGAACGTGTCGATTCGTTTGCGGAGTTTCTTGCCTTCGGAGGTCAGGTACAGCTCGATCGCGCGCGCGTCCTCGCTCGACACGCGCCGCTCCACGACCCCGGCCGCTTCGAGCCGCGCGAGTTGCCGGCTCGTGTTCGACTTGTCGAGCCGGAGGATCGCGCCGAGATCCTTCGCGTTGATGCCGGGCGTCATCCCGATCTCGAGGATCGCGTGCACGGCCGACGGCGCCCAGTCGCTGTCGGCCAGCGTCGCACGCATGAAGCCGAGCTCGCGCACCAGCTTGCGCGAGAAGTCGCGCAGCTCGAGGATGGTCGCGTCGCGCGGCTTGGCCGGCACGTCGATGAGGTCCATGGTTTGTCCGTGGAAAGTTGCGGATCGCAATCAACAATAGTTGCGGGTCGCAACTTATGCAAGGCGGATTTTTCACGCGGATCGGTTGTTTCGCAGGCGCCGCCGCCGTGCGACCCGGCGGTCAGGCGGATCGACGCGCGAGGACCAGCGCGGCACGGCGGGGTACCAAAGCCGATGGCCCGGCGTGCGGAAGTGGCCGCATACTGGCGGAGCGGGCCGACTTGCGAGCCGGAGCGTCGACCGACCCCCGATCGACGACCGCGGACCACGGAGATCACGATGAACAAGCTGTTGCCGATGACGATCGCGTTGCTTGCCGGCAGTGGCATCGGCGCGGCGCCGCTTCATGCCGCCGGCGCGATGGACGCGCCGCCGTGCAGCGCCGCGCATGCGGCGGATCGGGGCGGCGGAAACGCCGCGATGGCGGGCGCGTCGGTCCGCAGCTTTTCGACGGCCGGTTGTTCGGGCGCGGTATTGCAGGGCGACAGCGCCGTCGCGACGGTCAACGGCGACCGGGTCGAGTTGCACGACGGCGTCGTCTACGTCAACGGCCGATCCTATGGCGCGGTCGCGCCCGCGCAGACGGTCGAGTACGAGGTCGCGCGCGACCGGCGCACGTTGAAGGTCGACGGGAAAATCCGCACGCCGCCGCGCTGACGCGTGCCGCCCCGGTACGCCGCCGCGCCGCGGGCATGGGGTTCCCGATCAGCGTGCGGCGCGAACCGTTTCGCGCGACGGGCATTGCCGGCCGGTGTTCGTGCCGATTTCGTCCGCGCTGCTCGAATGCGACAGCCGCGGCGTGACCGGCTCGGACTTCGGGCCGTTCCGCTACGAGCGGCTCGCGCGGCCGGTGTATCCGCACGACGACATCGTCGAGTGGCCGTCGGGCACGCGACGCACGGATTGACGGAACGGAACCGGGAACGAGACGCCGGGCGCGCGTGCTTTCGGGCATCATCCGATAGCGCCGGCCCGTCGGGCAGCAGGGTCGGGCAATTCATTGCGTCCGCAACCGATCCGGAGAACCGACCGCCATGCATTCGAATCCTTTCCGCCCGCGCGGCGCGCGCCTGCTCGCCGCGCTGACCCTCGCCACGACGGCCGTCGCCGCGCACGCCGCCGACTGGATCGTGTCCGGCAACGACGGCAAGTACCAGCGTGTCGAGGGCCGCGACACCTTTCTGCCGTCCCCGCCCGCCGACACGCTGACGCTGCTCGACGCCAGCACGTTCCCGCCGAAGGTCGCGGCGCAGATCGACGTCGAGAACGGCATCCAGGGGCCGCCGCAGGCCGTCGCGATCACGCCGGACGCGAAGCTCGCGCTGGTCGGCGCGCCGACGCGCTATGACACGGCCGCGAAGCAGCTCGTGTTCGACACGTTCCTGCAGATCGTGAATCTCGACACCGCGCCGCCCGCGATCACGCGCGTCGAGCTCGGCACGCATCCGCAAGGGATCGCGATCGACCGCTCGGGCCGGCTCGCGCTCGTCGCGAACGTCGACGGCAGCGTGTCGATCCTGCGCATCGACGGCACGCAGGTGACGCTCGACGGCACCCTGAAAATCGGCAAGAAGCGGCTGGCCGGAATCAGCTTCACGCACGACGGCAAGCATGCGCTCGTGTCGCTGCGCGACGAGCAGGGCATCGCGGTGCTGAACGTCGACGACGGCAAGGTGACCGACAGCGGCACGCGGCTGAGCACGGGCGTCGCGCCTTACACGATCGACGTGTCGAGCGACAACCGCTGGGCCGTCGTCAGCAACGTCGGGCTCGCCGGGCTGCCCGGTTACACCGGCACGCTCGCGGGCGATGCCGATTCGGTCGCGCTGATCGACGTGTCGCGCGTGCCGTTTCGCACGGTGCAGTACCTGACGGTGCCGTCGCTGCCGGAAGGCGTCGCGATTTCGCCGAACGGGAGGTGGATCGCGGTGCAGGCGATGGACGGCTCGAACCTGACGGCCGACAACCCCGGCCGCCGCAAGCTCGGCAAGGTGCTGCTGTTCGAGATCCGCGACGGGCAGGCCGTGAAGGTGAGCGAGGTGCCGGGCGGCGAAGCGGCGCAGGGCATCGTGTTTACCGCCGACAGCCGGCACGTGATCGTGCAGTTCAACGTCGAACGGCAGCTTGCGCTGTATGCGGTCGAAGGCGGCAAGCTGCGCGATACGGGCAAACGGATCGCGCTGACGGGCGGGCCGTCTTCGTTGAGGACGTTGCCGCGCTGAACGGGCTTTGTTCACGGCTCGTGGCGACGGAGCCTGAGCGGGCCGTTCGGCCGTGAACGGCACGCGCCCCTTCAACGGATGAAGGAGCGGGCGAACCGGCGACGCGCACGCGAGGATGCGTGCGGAAAGAAGCGCCCGATGCGCTTGCACCGGACGGTACGGCCGTGCCGTTACGGACGCAGCAGATCGAACCCGCCGAATACCACGACACCGCTGAGCACGATCATCGCGACCGAGTGCTGGCCGAAGTAGAGAATCGCGGCGGCGAGCCACGTCGTGATGCAGAAGGCGCCGATGCGGGCCATCGTGTGTTCCTCGAATGCGTGATGAGGTGAATGCGTGCCGCACGGCGTTCGCCGCTCGGGCGGTGAGCGGGGCACGCGTGCAGGCGGACGGAAAAGGCAACCCGGGAAGCCGCGAGGGCGTCGTCGGCGACGTTGCGTGCCGCGCCTCGACAGGCCGGAGTCGAAGCCGGCGGCATCGCGCGATCGGCCCGAACGAGCGTCCGACGTGCGTCTCCAGCCGGCGAAGCGGCGATTTTACCAGCGACGCCATGCCGCGAATCTGGCCCTTTCGCGATCAATTTCGGTCATCGTGCAGTAATCCACCCGACCCCCGATATTCAAGTTTCGTGTGACGAATGCCGTAAACGAACTGGAAGGCGATTTCCGCCATGTCACTTCGTCAACCGACACACGGACCGACACGATGCAGATCGATTTCTCCACGACCGCGCGATCCCCGCTCGCGGACAGCGCCATGACCGCGAACCCGCCCGCCGCGAGATCGTTGACCGGCGGCGCGACGGATGCCGCGAGTACGACGGGCGCAACGGGCGCGACAGGTTCCGCCGCAGCGAGTGACACGTCGAGCACCGCCGCGACGAAGGATGCCACCGGCGCCGCCGGCGAAACGCCCGGCGCGGCCGGTGCATCGTCGGAAGACCCGGCGGTCGCCCAGTTGAAGGCGCTGATCGAGCGGCTGCAGAAGCAACTCGCGACATTGGAGCGGCAGATGGCCGCCGCGGCGCAGCGGGCGAAGGACGACCCGTCCGCGGCCGTCGAACAGCAGTCGCTGAGCGCGGAAGCCAGCACGATCTCGGCCGCGCTCGCGACGGCGATCGCGCAACTTGCCGCGGCGCTCGCGAAATCCGGCGGCTCGCAGGCGGGCGGGCTGGTGTCGACGCAGGCCTGAGCGGCCACGGCGGCATCGGCCGCACGCATTACAATCGCAAGCGCGTCTCCTTCTCAAGGACGGCTGAACGATGAATGCGGAACTCGACGACGACGAACTCGTCCGCTTCGACGCGCACGGCGGCACGCCGCTGCCGGCGGCCGATGCCGAAGGATGGCTCGACCACGACGGCGCGCGCATCTGGCACGCGTCGTACGGCCAGGGGCCGGCGGTCGTGCTGCTGCACGGCGGCCTCGGCCACGGCGGCAACTGGGGCAACCAGGTGCCGGCGCTGCTCGCGGCCGGCTACCGCGCGATCGTGATCGACAGCCGCGGCCACGGCCGCAGCACGCGCGACGACGGCCCCTATTCGTACGAACGCATGGCATCGGACGTGCTGGCCGTGCTCGACGCGCTACGCGTCGACCGTGCACGCTTCGTCGGCTGGAGCGACGGCGCATGCATCGCGCTCGTGCTGGCCGCTCGCGCACCGGAACGCGCGGCCGGCGTGTTCTTCTTCGCGTGCAACATGGATCCGGGCGGCACGAAGGAGATGGCGCCGAGCCCGCTGATCGACCGCTGTTTCGCGCGGCATCGCAAGGACTATGTGCGATTGTCGGCGACACCGGATCAGTTCGACGCGTTCGTCGCGGCCGTCAGTGAAATGATGCGCACGCAACCGGATTACACCGCGCAGGATCTCGCGGCGATCGCCGTGCCGGTTGCGATCGTGCAGGGCGAGCACGACGAATTCATCCGGCCCGAGCATGCGGCGTACTTGGCGCACACGATCCCGGGCGCGACGCTGACGATCCTGCCCGGCGTGAGCCATTTCGCGCCGCTGCAGCGGCCCGCGCGGTTCAATGCGGCGATGCTCGCGTTTCTCGACCGGCTGCCGGGGTGATCTGCAGGCGCGGCGCGCGGCCCGCTGCCGGGCGCGTTCAAACCATCAAGCTGTCGGCGGAATCCACGGCACGCGCTGCATGATTTGCCACGTGGGCAGGTCCGCCCGCAGGCCGAGTTCGACCTCGATCCGGGCGGGTGAATCAATCGCACGGCAGGCCAGCGCTTGCAGATCTGACGAGGCTTATCTCTTTTCCGTCGATTTTCGACAAGGTGCCATTCGCCGTACCTCATAAGTTTTTCTTTCGGCTCGCGCAACATATCGTCGATTGTTGGCGGCCGGGCGATAACGGATAGTCCTGCTTCGACAGGCCGGTGGCGCCGCCCTCTATGCGCGGCGCCGCCGTATCCGTTGCTCATGCAACCATCGGAAATCGAAAGGAACCGCACTCATGCGATTCAACGCGACACGCTTCGCCGCGACCCTGTTCGTCGCCGCATGCGCGACCGCCACCGCCGGTCGCGCGGCCGCCGTCACGCAGGACGACCTCCACGACACCGTCACGCGCCATATCGCGCCGCTGATGAAGCAGTACGCGATTCCCGGCATGGCGATCGGCGTCGTCGCCGACGGCAAGCCCTACGTGTTCGACTACGGCGTGATGTCGAAGCAGACCGGCAAGCCGGTGACGGGCGACACGCTGTTCGAGATCGGCTCGGTCAGCAAGACGCTGACCGCGACGCTCGCCGCGGACGCGCAGGAGAGCGGCGAACTGTCGCTCGCGGACCCCGCGGCCAGGTATCTGCCCGAGCTGCAGGGCAAGCCGTTCGGCGTCGTGACGCTGCTTCAGCTCGGCACGCACACGCCCGGCGGAACGCCGCTGCAGGTGCCGGACAGCATTCGCGACGACGCGGGCCTGATCCGCTATCTCCGCGCATGGCGGCCCGAGTATGCGCCGGGCACGCACCGCAAGTATTCGAACGTCTCGATCGGCATGCTCGGCTGGCTCACCGCGAAGGCGATGCACCAGGATTTCGCGACGCTGATGGAGCAGCGGCTCTTTCCCGCGCTCGGGATGACGCACACATACATCGACGTGCCCGCCGCGCGGATGGCCGACTATGCGCAGGGCTACACGAAGGACGGCAAGCCCGTGCGGATGACGGAGGGCATGCTGTGGCAGCCGGCGTACGGCGTGCGGACCACGGCGGCCGACCTGCTGCGTTTCGTGCAGGCGAACATGGGAATGATCCAGACCGCGCCGCGCCTGCAGCGCGCGATCGACCGCACGCACACCGGCTATTTCCGCGCGGGGCTGCTGACGCAGGATCTGATCTGGGAACAGTATCCGTACCCGGTCACGCTGCCGACGCTGCTCGCGGGCAATGCGCCGAAGATGCTGTTCGACGCGGTGCCGGCCAGCGCGATCCAGCCGCCGCTCGCCCCGAGCGCCGCGACGTGGATCAACAAGACGGGCTCGACCGCGGGCTTCAGCACGTACGTCGCGTTCGTTCCCGCGAAGCGGATCGCGATCGTGATGCTCGCGAACGGGAACGTGCCGATCGAGGATCGCGTGAAGGTTGCCTACCGGATCCTCGGGGCGCTCGGCGACAGGCGGTAACCCTCCCGCTTCACGCCGATTGTCCGGACACTATTCGGCGGGAATTATTGAATCGAAATCAACTGTCATTCGCGCGTGCGCCCGCTTATCAAACGGGTGCGTGGGCACTATCGTGACGGTCCCTGATACCGCTGACGAGTGCCGACCATGAAGACGACCCTCGACGAGATGCTCGCGTTCGTGACCATCGCCGATACCGGTTCGTTGACGGGGGCGGCCGACAAACTGCACCAGCCGACCTCGGTGATGAGCCGGATCCTGCGGCGCCTCGAGGAAAAGCTCGACACCACGCTGATTCGCCGCACGACGCGCCGCCTCGAACTGACCGAGGAGGGCAAGCTCTTTCTCGACTACGTGCGCGAGATCATCGCGTCGGTCGAATTCGCCGAGGAACAGATCGTCAGCCAGCGCGAGGCACCGGCCGGGCGGTTGCGGATCAATGCGGCGATGCCGTTCATGCAGCACGTGATCGCGCCGATGATGCCGGGCTTTCGCGAAGCGTATCCGGCGATCGAGGTCGAACTCCATACGAGCGATGAAATCATCGACCTGCTCGAACAGCGCACCGACGTCGCGATCCGGATCGGCGAGCTGCGCGATTCGACGCTGCATGCGCGCCGGCTCGGCAGCAGCCGGCTGCGCATTCTGGCGAGCCCGGCCTATCTGGAGAAAGCCGGCGTGCCGGCGAGCGTCGCCGATCTCGTGAGCCATACGCTGCTCGGTTTCGTGCAGCCGGAAACGCTGAACCAATGGCCGCTGCGCGCCGCGGACGGTAGCGTGTACCGCATTCATCCGGCGCTGCAGGCGTCGAGCGGCGAGACGCTGCTGACGCTCGCGCTTGCCGGCGGGGGCATCGTGTGCCTCGCCGACTACATGACGGGCACGCATCGCCGCGACGGCAGCCTCGTCGAACTGCTCGTCGACGACACGGTCGAGTTCCGCCAGCCGATTCACGCGGTGTTTTATCGCAATGCGACGCTGTCGTCGCGCATCGTCAGCTTTCTCGACTATGTGGGCGCGCAATTGAAGGCAGGCGGCGACATCGACTGAACCGGCACGGCACGTCACCGGCCATGCAGTGAACAGGGCGACGGGTTCGAATGACATCGAACCCGTCGCCCTTCGCGCATCGGTCGAACCCGAACCGCGCGCCTACTCTCCCAGCGCGCTCATCAGCCTGACCTGGCTCAGCATTTCATCGGTGCGTGCCTGCGCGAGCGAATCCTCGGCCGCGAGGCGCGCCATCTCGGCCTTCACTTCGGCGCGGGTCAGCGGGTGGTCGGCCGGTTGCGCGAACGACAGCGCCGGTGCGGAAAGGATCAGTGCGGCAAGCGTGGAAGTAACGAGCGTTTTCATCATGGGTACCTGTCTGGTCGAGTGAACCGCAACCAACGTCGACGACGTCGATGTCGTTGCGTGTGCAGCCAATATAGGTACGGCGGCGTCGCGGAAAAACGACTGTCGGGCTAAATCATTTTTGATCCCGAGTCACGAATCGAACGTGAATTCGGTCGACAGCGTTGCCGGCCGGGCGTCTCGCCCGAACAGGCGCCGCGGCTCGCGATCGAAACGCGCCGCGAATCGGCCTATCAGACCTTGAGCGACTCAACCGTGTCGAATTCCGTCTTGGACAGACTTAACCCGCTTCCCTAGACTGAACCCGCTTTCCCTCGTTCCCTGGAGAAAATCATGAGTCTCGCGCTGCCCGGCAACAAGATCCTCGGTTTCGGTACCGCCCCGCTCGGCAACATGTTCCGCAACATCCCCGACGCGGAAGCCGCGGCCACCGTCGAAGCCGCGTGGCAACACGGCATCCGCTATTTCGATTCGGCCCCGTTCTACGGCGCCGGCCTCGCGGAAATCCGCCTCGGCGACGCGCTGGCGAACCATCCGCGCGACGAATACGTGCTGAGCACGAAGGTCGGCCGCGTGATTCTCGACGAAATCGAAGACGTGTCGGCGCGCGACCTCGGCGAAAAGGGCGGCCTGTTCGAACACGGCCGGCCGAACCGCATCGTCAACGACTACTCGGCTGACGCGACGCTGCGCTCGATCGAGGACAGCCTGAAACGCCTGCGCACCGACCGCCTCGATATCGTGTGGGTGCACGACATCGCGCAGGACTTCTACGGCGACGAATGGCTCGCGCAATTCGAAGTGGCGCGCAAGGGCGCATTCCGCGTGCTGAGCAAGCTGCGCGAAGAAGGCGTGATCAACGCATGGGGCCTCGGCGTGAACCGCGTCGAACCGATCGAGCTGGTGCTCGACCTCGCCGAGCCGCAACCGGACGGCATGCTGCTGGCTGGCCGCTACACGCTGCTCGATCACGAGCGCGCGCTGCAGCGCGTGATGCCGGCGGCGGCCGCGCGCGGCGTCGGGATCGTCGTCGGCGGCCCGTACAGCTCGGGCGTGCTCGCGGGCGGCACGCACTTCGAATACCAGAAGGCTTCGCCGGAAATCCTCGCGAAGGTGGAGCGGATCAAGGCGATCGCCGCGCGCTACGACGTGCCGATCAAGGCCGCCGCGCTGCAGTTCTCGATGTCGCATCCGGCCACCGTCGCGGTGATCCCGGGCGCGAGCCGCCCGGAACGGATCGCGGAAGACCAGGCGGCGCTGAACGCGGCGATTCCGGCCGACTTCTGGCGCGAGATGCGCGAACAAGGTCTGATCGCGGCCAATGCGCCGCTGCCAGCCGATCGTCGATCCTGAAAGGCGATGACCGGAAGCGGAAGCCGCGAGGCGCGAGGAAGGTCAGGGTTGCGAAGCGATCGCGACACTCGCGACAGGCGCGTAAGGCGCCGTGATGCAACGACGCCCCGCGCGTTCGCGCATTTATTTCGCCGCTGTCTCGACGACTTCCTCGCCGGTCAAGATCTCGCGGAAGATTCCGACCAGCGGCCGCAGATTGACCTTGTGCCATGCGGCCCACAGCGGCGTGCGGTAGCTGAACCACGGCAGCGCGCGCAGCACGACGCCTTCCGGCACCTGGTGACGCAGGCTCTGCTGGATCATCGTCACGCCGAGCCCGGCCGCGACGAGGCCGAGCGCGGCGAGCGGCTCGGTCGCTTCCACTGAAATGTCCGGCGAAAAACCGGCCTTCGCACAGGCCGCGACGAACGCGCCGTGACGCGGCGCACTGTCCTGCTGCGTGACGCCGATCCACGCCTGCGCGGCGAGATCGTCGGCGACGAGCGTCTTTTTCTTCGCGAGCGGATGCCCGTCGGGCATCGCGAGCAGCATCGGATCGTCCAGCACCTTCGTCGAATCGAGTTCGGGATCGTCCGGCGCGGGCGGCTCGGTGACGAGCGCGATGTCGAGGCTGCGCTCGCGCAAGCCTTCGAGCTGCGCGGCCGATTGATAGTTGTACAAAGCGATGTGAACGGACGGGCGCCCGGCGCGCAGCGTTTTCAACGCGCGCGGCAGCACGCCCGAGTGCGTGGCCGTTTCGAGGTAGCCGATGCAGAGGCCGCCTTCGTCGCCGCGACCGAGCCGGCGCGCGAGCGATTCGAGCCGGTTCGCATGGCGCAGGAACGCGCGCGTTTCGCCGAGAAACGTGCGCCCGTCGCGCGTCAGACGAATGCGCTGCTGGCTGCGTTCGAACAGCGTGAGGCCGAGCTTTTCCTCCAACTGCGCGATCTGGCGGCTGAGCGGTGATTGCGAGATGTGCAGGCGCTCGGCGGCGCGGCCGACGTGTTCCTCTTCCGCGACCGCGATGAAATATTGAAGCTGGCGGATGTCGAGCATGTCAGACCTTATCGGACTCAAGATTGGAAGATTGTGTCCTAAAGGGACTGGTCCATGCAATCCGGACCGGATCCACTTGCCTGCGCACGACGCGGCGCGCGCACGCGTGTCGTCAATTCCCGTACATGTCGAAGTCGAAATATTTCGACTGGATCGTGTCGTAGGTGCCGTCGCTGCGAATCTGCGCGATCGCGCGGTTCAGCGCGTCGCGCAGGTCGGTGTCGGCCTTGCGCACGCCGGCCGCATCGCCGTTGCCCATGATCTTCGCGTCGTACACCACGCCGCCCGCGAACGAGAAGCCCTTGCCGCGCGGCGTCGCCAGGAATCCGAGCTGGCCTTGCACCGCATCCATCAGCACGCCGTCGACGCGCCCGGTGACGAGATCCGCGTACGCCTGGTCGTAGCTCGGATACGGCACGACCTCGACCTTCGCGGCCGCCCACTTCTCGCGCGCATAGGTTTCCTGGACCGTGCCCTGCTCGACCGCGACGCGCTTGCCGGCGAGCTTCGCCGCGTCCGGCAGCAGCCCCGACCCGGTACGCGCGATCAGCCGCGTCTGGTTGCGGTACAGGCGGTCGGTGAAGTCGATCTGCCGGCGCCGCTGTTCGGTCGCGGCCATCGACGACAGGATCACGTCGAACTTGCGCGCCTGGAGCCCCGGAATCAGCCCGTCGAAACTGCTCGACACCCACACGCATTTCGCCTTCAGCTTCGCGCACAGCGCGTTGCCGAGATCGATGTCGAAGCCCTTCACGCTACCGTCGGCCGCGGTCGATTCGAACGGCGGGTAGGTTGGATCGACGCCGATGCGGATGGTCGTCCATTCCTTCGCCGACGCCAGCGACGCGACGGCCATCGCGGCGACGGAAAGGAGAATCGTGATGCGCGTCTTCATGGTCAGGCTCCGTTCGTGTGGGGAAGAGTAGGCGGGCGCGTCAGCTCGGAAATTCGCCGCGCTGAAAATCGTTCGACAGTTCGAGGGCGTCGGCCATCTCGGCGACGGTGACCGGCTTGATCGGCGCGCGGATCCGGTAGTGACCGACGTCGCCGACGCTGCGCTGCTGCACGTCGGCGATCAGCTCGCCGACCGTCGTGCCGCACCAGCGCCCCTGGCACGGACCCATCCCGCAGCGCGTAAACGCCTTCATCTGGTTCGGCCCCTGGCAGCCGAGCGCCGCGAGCTGGCGGATCTCGCCGGCCGTGACTTCCTCGCAGCGGCACACGATCGTGTCGTCGTCGGGGCGGCGCAGCACGGCGGGCGGCGTGTACAGCGCATCGAGCAGCGGGCGCACCGCGAGATGGCGACGCAATGCGTGCAGCACCGGGCGTTCGCGTGCGGCCTGCCGTTGCGCATCGAGCGCACCGAGTTGCACGGCGATGTCGAGCGCTGATATTTCGCCGGCCAGTGCCGCCGCCCGCGCGCCGCCGATGCCGGCGCCGTCGCCCGCGATCCACACGTGCGGTACGCTGCTGCGGCCGCGCGCGTCGCACCGCGGCCGCCAGCATGCCGACGACTCGTCCCATTCATGGGCACAGCCGAGCGAGCGCGCGAGCTGCGTCGACGGAACGACGCCCTGATGCAGCAGCACGAGCGACGTGTCGAGCGCATGCGCGACGCCATCGTCGTCGCGAAAGCGAATGCGTTCGGCGCGGCCGTCGCCGTCGATGCGGATATCGGTCGCGCCGCGATACACCGGAATCCCCGCGTGGCGCACCGCGCGCAACATGCGCCAGCCCTTGAGCAGATAGTCGGCGCCGCGTAGCGCCGGCAGCGCATGCGGGAGCGCGCGGCGCCACACGTTACGCGGTGTCGTATCGACCAGCGCGCGCACGCGCCGGCCGGCATTCAGCAATTGCGCGGCGAACAACCACAGCAGCGGGCCGCTGCCCGCGAGCACGGCGTCGGCCGACGGCGCGAGGCCCGATGCTTTCAGCAGCGTCTGCGCGGCGCCGACGCCCATCACGCCGGGCAACGTCCAGCCGGGCACTGGCCACGGCCGCTCCTGCGCGCCGGTCGCGATCAGCACCGCGCGCGCGCCGATTTCAAGCGTGCCGCGCGACGGGCCGCTTTGCGTGAGCATCGCGACGGGCGCCGGCTCGAACGCGATTTGCCACACGACGCTGCGCGGCAGGTAATGCGCGCCGCTGGCGAGCAGGCTGTCGACGAGCGGGCGGCCGGCCGTGTAGTCGGCGCCGAGCCATTGCGCGAGCGGCGCCGGCGCATCGGCCACGTTGCGGTAGATCTGGCCGCCGGGCGCGCGGCCCTCGTCCGCGACGACCACCGACAAGCCGGCCGCGCGCGCGGCAGTTGCCGCCGCCATTCCGGCCGGCCCGGCGCCGACGATCAGCAGGTCGCACTGGCGGCGCGTCATGCGAGCCTCGCCTTGCCGTGCATCGTGCGCACCTGCATGCCGTCGGCGACGAGCGTCATGCAGCCTTGCACGTTCGGCACGCCGTCGATTTCGACGAGGCAGTCGAAGCACACGCCCATCATGCAGAACGGGCCGCGTGGCGCGCCGCTCACGGCGCTCGTGCGGCACGCGGCCGAACCGGCGGCGAGCATCGCGGCCGCGACGCTGTCGTGCGCGGGCACGTCGTGCGGCGTGCCGTCGATATGGATGCGCACGCGGTCGAGCATCGCGGCGGCGGGAATGAGGGATTCAAACATGCCGGGCTTCCGTTGGCGCGGCGAAGCGCGCGGTGGTAAAGGCGGACAGGTCGGCCGGCGCGGCGCCGCCGGCGATCCACGGCGCGACGAGATCGGCGTGGGCCGCCGCGAGCGTCACGCCGCTGTGGCAGATCGCGATGAATGCGCCGGGATACGTGGCCGACGCTTCGTAGACGGGCAAGCCGTCGGGCGTCATGATGCGCAGCGCACCCCACGCGCGCACGATGCGCGCATGGGCCAGCGCCGGGAACGCGGTGCGGGCGCGGCGCGCGATGTCGACCATCGCCGGGCGCGTCTGGCCGTCGTCGAAGCCGACGTCTTCGGCGGAGTCGCCGAGCAACACCGACCCTTCCGAGGTCTGCCGGACGACGAGCGTCGGATAGTCGAGAAACGGCGCGAGGCGCTCGGTGACCATGATCTGGCCGCGCAACGGCGAGATCGGCGCGCGCAGGTCGACCATCGGCGCGAGCCGCGCGTTGTCGAGGCCGGCCGCGAGCACCACGCGCGCGGCTTCGAGCCGCGCATCGCGTGTGTCGATCTCGAAGCGCCCGGCGCGCGGGCGGATCTCGGCGACTTCGCTGCGCGGCAGATAGATGCCGCCGCACTGCTGGAACGCCTGCAGCATCGCGCGCAGCGTGGCGAGCGGATTCGCGTGACCGTCGTTCGGCGACCAGAGCGCGCCCGCGAGCGACGGCGATGCCGCGGGAACGAGACGGCGCAGCGCCGCCGGATCGAGTACTTCGTACGACAGCGCGGCTTCCTGCCGGCGCAGCGATTCGAGCAGGTCGGTCGCGCTGTCCAGTTCCGCGCGATGTTCGAACAGCTCGATGCCGCCCGGGCGCTCGAACGCGCAGTCCACGCCCGTTTCGCGCTGCAACTGCGCGGCGAACGCATGCCAGCGCTCGGACGATTCGCGTGACCAGCGCGCATACGGCAGGCAGCGGCCGCCTTTGCCCTGCACCCACACGAGCCCGAAATTGCCGCGCGCCGCGCGAAACGCGATGTCGTCGCCGTCGCACACCGCGACGCGTTGGCCGAGACGCGCGAGTCCCCACGCGATGGCCATGCCGACGAGGCCGCCGCCGGCCACGACGACGTCGAAGCGGCGCGCGGTCATGCGCGGCTCCGTTGTCGCGGGTCAGGCGGTTGCGTGTTATATCCCATGGCGGCGCGGCTCCTTGCTTTCGGTACGTTGCGGAACCGATGTTCGGACAGGCAAAATGGGCTGTCCAATACAGCTTGATCAACGATCCATAATCCAATGTTATGACCACGCCCTCGCTCAGGATTCGCCAGATCGAAGCGTTTCGTGCGGTGATGCAGCGTCATACCGTCACGCGCGCGGCGCGCGAGCTCCATATCTCGCAGCCGGCCGTGAGCCGGCTGATCGCCGATCTCGAGGCGCGGATCGGCTTCGTGCTGTTCGAGCGGCAGCAGGGCCGCTTCACGCCGACCGCGCAGGCGCGCGTGCTGTACGAGGAAGTCGAGCGCGCGTTCGTCGGCCTCGATCGCGTCGCGCAGGCTGCCGAGCAGATCCGCGCGATGCGGCGCGGCACGCTGCGCGTGGCCGGCTCGCCCGCCGTCGCGCTCGATCTGCTGCCGGAGCTCGTCACGCGTTTCTCGCACGCGCATCCGGGCGTCGACATCACGCTGCTCGCGCACAGTGCGTCGACCGTCGTCGACAAGGTCGCGTCGGGGCAGTGCGATGTCGGGCTGATCGCCGAGCCCGTTCCGCATCCGGCCGTGCGCGGCGAGCGGCTCGCGGAAAGCGCGATGCGCTGCATCGTGCCGCGCGGGCACCGGCTCGCGCGCAAGCGCGTCGTGCGGCCGGCCGATCTGCGCGGCGAACCGTTCATCTCGTTTCCGCCGAGTTTCGAGGCGCGCAGCGCGATCGACCGCGTTTTCGTGGAAGCCGGCGTGGCGCGCGTGCTGTCGATCGAGGCGCAACTGTCACGGACGATCGTCGCGTTCGTCGCGAACGGCGCGGGCGTCGCGCTGATCGATCCGGTGACGGCCGCGTATGCGGGCGAGCGCGTGGCCGTCAAGCCGTTCGAGCCGGCCGTGCCCGATCACTTCTACCTGGTGACGTCCGCGTCGCAGCCGCTGTCGATGATCGGCGATGCGTTCTGCGCGGATTTGCGCGACGCGTTCGCGCGGATGCGGATGCGGACGCCGCGCGACGCGTGAGCGGGGAAGGGGGACGAAACGTGTGTCGAGCACGCCGGACGCCGGCGGGCGTGCCGGCGTGTTGCCGTGTCGGCCGGGGTTCCGGCTCAGGCGAGCGCGCTGTCCGTTGCGCGTGGGGCGGGCGCGCCGGACGCGGACGACATGGTTGCGCCCGCATCCTTCGCGCCCGCCAGCCGCCGATAACGCGCGAGTGCCCACAGCGGGAAGTACGCGGTATAGCCGTGATACTTCAGATAGAAAATGCGCGGAAAGCCCGGCGCATTGTGCGAGCGGTGCCACCAGAAGCCGTCTTCCTGCTGCACCGACAGCAGATACGCGATGCCGCGCCGCACCGAATCGGATTCGCAGTCGCCGAACGCCATCTGCGCGAGCAGCGCCCACGCGGTGCAGTTCGACGTGCTCTCGCCGCCATTCGTGCCGGCCAGTTTCGGGTCGATGTAACTATCGTTCGTCTCGCCCCAGCCGCCGTCCGCATGCTGCCGCGCGCGCAGCCAGTCGAGCGCGCGTGCGATATAGGGCTGTGACTTGTCCTCGCCGGCGAGCGCGAGGCCGGCCAGCACGCTCCACGTGCCGTACAGGTAGTTCGTGCCCCAGCGGCCCCACCAGCTGCCGTCGGGCTGCTGCGTGCGCTTCACGTAGTCGATGCAGCGCGCGAGCGACGCGCGGTCTGCCGCGCGCTTCGTCACGCCGAAGCACAGCAGCACGCGGCCCGATACGTCCTCGGTCGGCGGATCGAGCAGCGCGCCGTGATCGGCGAACGGGATCGCGTTCAGATACATGCGGTCGCAGTCGGCGTCGAACGCCGCGAAGCCGCCGTTGCGCGATTGCAGCCCGCGCATCCAGTCGAGCGCGCGCGCGACGCGCGACGCGTACGGATTCGTGCCGTCCGCGTGGCGATGCGTGCGGCCGCGGCGATCGAGCATCGCGGTGACGACCGCCGTATCGTCGATGTCCGGGTAGTACGGGTTCGCGTACTGGAACGCCCATCCGCCCGGTTCGACGCCGGCCGGTACGTTCTCGATCCAGTCGCCGCGCAGGTCGTTCACCTGCCGCCCGGCCAGCCAGTTGTACGCGCGAGCAATGCGTGCATCGAGCTCGCGCAGCGCGCCGGCCGATTCGCCGGTTTCCGGCGCCGCGACGCCGCGCGCCTGTTCGAGCGCCATCGTGCTCCACGCGGTGTCCCACACCGGCGACAGGCACGGCTGGCAATACATGCTGCCGTCCGGCCGCGTGACCAGCAGCTTCTCCAGCGCGTTCTCGCAGTCGCGCCGCAGCGGATGGTCGTCCGGGTAGCCGAGCACCTGCATCATCTGATAGCTGTAGACGATCGGCGGGAAGATGCCGCCGAGCCCGTCCTCGCCGTTCATCCGTTGCGCGCACCACGCTTCCGCGTGCCGGATCGCGCGCTGCCGCAAGCGCTTCGGCAGCAGCGGCTCGATAGGGCGGACGGCGCGGTCGAGCGCGAGGAACAACCGGCGCATGCCGCGCGCGGGCGGGAAGTACTGGCGCTCTTGCTCCGGCGGCGTGACGAACAGCTCGCGGATCGACACGTTGCGCGGATTGCGCGCACGCGCCTTCAGCGAGCACAGCACCAGCAGCGGCACCATCGTCGTGCGCGCCCAGTACGCGACCTTGTACATCGAGATCGGCACCCACTTCGGGAACAGCACGAATTCGACCGGCATGAACGGCGTCGCCCGCCACGGCACCTGGCCGAACGTCGCGAGCAGGATGCGCGTGAACACGTTCGCGCGCGCCGCGCCGCCGAGCTTCAGGATCGCGTCGCGCGCGCGGATCATGTGCGGCGCCCGTTCGCTGTCGCCGGCCGCCTTCAGCGCGAAGTACGCCTTCACGCTGCACGACACGTCCGGCGCGCCGTCGACGTACAGATCCCATGCGCCATGCGTGTCGAGCCGCTGGTTCGCGCGCAGGTAGCGCGCCATCTTCTCCTGGCGCACGTCGTCGATCTTGTCCATGAAATGCATCATCAGGATGTATTCCGCGGTGATCGTCGCGTCGGATTCGAGTTCGAAACACCAGCTGCCGTCGGGCTGCTGAAGGCGCACGAGTGCGTCGCGTCCGCGGGCGATGGCCGTGTCGAGCGCGGACCAGGGGGAGGGGGCCGATTTGTTCATGCGGCGGATCATACCATCCAGCAGGAATGTTTATATCGAGACGCGCGGTGCTACCATCCGCGTCATGAAAAAACGCCTCGAACCCACGCCGCGCGACGTGTCCGCGCCTGTCGAACCGGCTGGAACGCCCGGTGCACGCGCGCCTGTAGGATCATCGGCGCCGCCGGCTACCGCTGTGGCCGGCGTGCGGCGAAAAAAAGCGCCCGACCAGGTGCGCGCGCAATTGCTGGCGGCCGCGTCGGAGATCGCGACGCATCACGGCGTGGCCGCATTGACGCTCGATGCGGTGGCCGAGCGTGCCGGCGTGACGAAAGGCGCGCTGCAATATCACTTCGCGAACAAGCAGGGGCTGCTGGATGCGCTGTTCGGGCAGGCGACCGAACGGTTCGGCGCGCAACTGGCCGCGCGGATGGCGGCCGATTCCCGCGGCGACGGCGCGGCGGCGCGCGCGTATCTGCACGCGGTGCTCGATGCCGCCAATCCGGCTGCGAGTATCGACGTGCTGCGCGTGCTGGTCGCGTCGATGATCACCGAGCAGGACACACGCGCGCGCTGGTCGGTGCCGATGCGCGAATGGACGCGGCCCGACCCGGTGCCGCTCGAGCGGGCCGCGACGCTGATGATCTGCCGGCTCGCCGCCGACGGGTTGTGGATTTCCGAACTGCTCGACAGCGTCGAGCTGTCGGCCGACTTGCGCGCGGAGATCGTTCGACAGCTCGATGCGATGAGCAAGGGTGTGCTTCCGAAGTGATGCGCGGCGCGGGAATCGGTCGTCGAATTCGGAGAAGCCTGGCGTCAGTCGCCGCGTGACTGGCCGGCACGAAGCTGGCCGGCAATCATCGCGACGCGTGCGCCATAGCGGCGGGCCGTTTCGAGATCGCCCGGCGACATTTCTTCAGGCGACGCATCGGCCGGCGTCTGCGCCATCGGCGCAATCTTTCGCCGCGCGTGCGGGCTTTCATGGACTGGATCGGGGGTGTGTTGGAGCCCTATCTGGATTAGCGGAGGGGAGCGGCGGTTCGAAGTACCGGCGGATGCGATCGCTTTGCGTCACGCAAACTTGCCGAAATCCACGGGTTCCTTGATGAATCTTCCAGTCGCCAGCAGCGCCCGCTCGATGTCCGCGACGATGACCCGGTTGTTCACCGGCGCGGTGGCACACCAGCCCCAGATATCGTCGTCGATTTCATAGTCGCCGCGATCATACGCCCAATAGCTGAAATAGCGGTCCTGCGACAAGGCGACGTGCGGGTCGTCGAGGCCGTCCGGATGCGCGAGCCGGACGGCATGCAGCGCATCCCGGAGGATCGCGGCGATATCCGGAAAGTCGGCTGCGCGGTGGTCATCGAGTATTTCGACCAGCAGATCGCTACCGTGATAAACAGGCCGAACCCGGAATCGAATCAGGTGCGTCATCGCGCGTTTTTCCGTTGCGAAAGCGCAGGATGACCCAGGCCGCCGCCATTCGACTCCCGAACGAATGCCGAAATGGCTTCCACCACACCGTTTGTCAAAGGAAGATCCGGGTTCGAATACGCGGCAAGGTTGTCGTCCAGCGTGTCCGTGTGAACGGTCTTGAGCACGTGATTGGCGTTCGCGACAATTGCCAGCCGGGCGCGTGGATTGGCGTCTTTCAACCATTGCGCGTCCTGCACGCCCACCTGAATATCGCGCGCGCCCTGCACGATCAGCACCGGCTTCGTATAGCCAGTGAGAAGGGCGGCCGGATCGATGGCCAATTCGCTCATCAGGAACCGCTGAACCTGCGGCCTGAACAACGGCATCAGCGCGGGATCGATGTCGGCCGCGTCGACCGTCTTCCCGGCTTCGAGCGATTCGAGTATCGACATCGCGTTGCTCAGTACACCGGCATTCGCGGGGTTCGACTGCAGCTGCTGCGCCAATACCTGTCCGAGCGGCCGTCCCGGTGTTGACACGAGGATCAGACCGCAAATATCGGCGGTCTGCCGCGCCGCTGACAACGCGACCCATCCTCCCTCGCTATGCCCGAGCACCCATACGCGGCGCGCACCGGTCCGCGTCCGGATGGCGGCCACCCACGCGCGGACGTCTGCTGCGTAGTCGTCGATCGTGACGTCGTCCGCATCCGCGATCGCCGAAGCGCTACCGTACATGCCGCGCTTGTCGATGCGAACCGACGCGATGCCTCGATCGAGCAGTCCTTCGGCTAGCAAACGATAGGTCGATGCCCGAATGCCGTAGGGATTGTTGCCGTTCCGGTCAGTCGGGCCCGATCCCGGCACGATCAGCACCACCGGAACATCGCCCGTCCCAGGAGACAACAGCGTGCCGCGCAGCGGGCCGGCGGGCCCCGGGGCTTCGATATCGGTCTGCATCATCCGTAAAGAGCTTTCCTGATCCGTGTCGCGATGAACGTCGGGCGCGGCATCAACGCACCAACCCTCGCGCCTCGCCCAGCACCCACTCCGCAAACGCCCGCACCGGCGCCGCGCTCAATTCGATCGGCTCGGGCAGCACGAGGCAGAAGTGCTTGGTAATCGCGTTGCCGTCGGGCCAGGGCGCGACCAGCCGCCCTTGTTCAAGTTCGGACCCGACGTAAAGGCGCGGCACCAGGGCGACGCCCAGCCCGGCCAGCGCGGCCTCGATCAGCATCGAATGGAGATCGTATCGTGGGCCGACCGCCGAATTGGTCAGCTCGATGCCGGTTTCCTGCGCATAGATTTGCCACGCGTCGGGATTCTGCCGCCGGTGAAGGCGCGGCAGCGCATCCAGCGACGGGTGCGCGCCGACGCCTTCGAGAAGCGCCGGACTGCAGACGGGTACCAGCACCTCTTCCAGCAGCGGATGCAGATGCATGCCGGCCCAGGCCGGATGTTCGAAATGAATGGCCGCGTCGAATCCGCTGCCGGCCAGGAGGAAGGGCTCCATCCGTTCGGCGATATGCACGGTGACGTTCGGATGGCGATCCTGAAAGCGCTTGAGCCGCGGGATCAGCCAGCGGGTCGCGAAGGTCGGAATCGCGGCGATGTCGAGGCTCGCGCCTTCGACGGGCTGCCCCATCAGATACAGGCTGTCCCGTTCGAGCCGATCCAGAATCTCGCGCACCTGTACCGCGTATCGCGTGCCGTTGGGCGCGAGCCGCACCCGGTTGCCGACGCGTTCGAACAGCGTCACGCCGAGGAATGCCTCCAGCCGGCCGATCTGGCGACTGACGGCGCCCTCGGTGCGCGCCAGCTCGTCGGCGGCGCGGGCGAAGCTGCCGTGTCGGGCCGCCGCCTCGAAGGCCAGGAGCGCGGAATTGCTCGGGATCTTGCGTCGCATCGGAGTCTCGCCGGTCGGAGCGCGTTCGACCGTCAGCTTGATCAAATATCACTGAAGGCTGACTTTAAGTCGATATCTACGCGGAAAACAGCAGATTAGCATTACGTCACTGCACTGAATATCCCGCATTCGAAGCGCAGGATGCCGATCCGTCACACAGGACAATCCGATGATCTACACCGTGGAATGCACCTTCGCCGACCCTGCCGGCGAAGCCGAATGGAACGACTTCTACAGCCTCGAAAAGCTGCCGGCCCTCATCTCGGTCAGCGGCTTTCACACGTCGCAGCGTTTCAAGGCGATCGGCGCCGGCTGCCCCGTTTATCTGGCCGTTCACACGATCGATGGTCTCGGCGTGCTGACCGGCGATGAATATCGGCGCAAAGGCGGCGGCAATTTCGCGCGCTGGCAGCAACACATCACCGACTGGCACCGCAATCTCTACAGCGATATCGGTCGTGCGCCGGCGGTCGATGCCGACGAACTGCTCGCGCTGAGCGCCAGCGGACCCGACCCGTTGATCGGATTGGGCCTGAAGCCGCTGGCCATGCAGGCCGTGGCGCTGGAGCGGTATCCGGCGCGCCGCTGGCTCGCGGTCCTGCCGCGGAGCGATGCCCCTGTCGCCGGGAACGTGCCGGCCGGCCTCGACCTGTACGCGCCGATCACGGAGCAACTCGCAAAAGGGGCCCGCGATGCCTAACGTGACTTTCCATATCGATGCACGGCGCATGCCGCCTGACGCACGCCTTGACGAACTTTCCGGCGACTGCATCGAACTCTGTACGGATGTTCTTCAGGCAGAGCCGCGGAACGTCCACGTCATCTACGTGGCGGTTCGGCACGGATGCGGGCATCCCGTTTTCGCGGAAATCCGGTATCGCGAGGCGTCGCTTCGCTCGCCCGCGGTCATGCATGCATTCATGGAGGCGCTGGATCGCGCCGTCGTGCGCCGCACGGGCCTGACGGCACGCATCCGTTGTTTCGGTCATGCCGAGCCGAACCTTCACGCCCGAAACTAGCCACTCCGGAGAAGCATGGTGTCCAACATGACGTTTCCCGGCCGGCGTGTCGGGGATTTCACGATCACCGCGATCAGCGACGGCTACCTCACGGCCGGCCTCGATGTCCTGTCGAATATCGACGTGGCCGACGCTGCCGGGATGCAGCGTGCGGCCGGCCAGCAGCAGCCGTCCGCCGTGCATATCAATTGCTACGTGGTGCGCGGCGCGGGCCGCACGATTCTCGTCGACGCAGGGGCTGGCGGCATCAAACAATGGGGTGGCCGCCTGAAGGACAATTTGCGGCTCGCCGGTATCGATCCTGCCGCGATCGACAGCGTCCTGCTCACGCACGCCCATCCCGATCACATCGGCGGGCTCGTGAATGCGGCCGGACAGGTTGCGTTTCCGAATGCGGAGCTGGTCGCGCATCGGCGCGAGGTCGAATTCTGGCGGGACGATGGCAACCTGAGCCGCGCCAGCGAGCGCGCCCGCGGCAATTTCCGGATCGCGCGTCAGGTATTCGACGCTTACGGCGACGCGCTTCGGGTCTTCGATGCAGGCGAGGTGCTGCCGGGGATCGCGGCCCTACCGCTGCCGGGGCATACCGACGGACATACCGGATACGTGCTCGAATCCGGCGATCAGGGCCTGCTCGTGTGGGGCGATATCGTGCATTTTCCGCACATCCAGATCAAGCGGCCGGACGTGTCGATTGCGTTCGACCACGATGCGTTGCAGGCGGTGGCGACGCGTTCGCGGCTGCTCGACCGGGTCAGCTCGGAACGGCTGCTGATCGCCGGCATGCATTTGGGAGAAGCGGGGTTCGCGCGAATCAGGAGAACGAACGGCGAATACGGCCTGTTTTACGAGACCGACGCGTGACGCGATGCCGGCGACCGGCGACCGGCGGGCGATGGTGAAGGACGCGTGGGAAAACGTTTGGCGGACCGCCGCGCACCCGCGCGACGCGTCGGCCGACGAGATTCGTTCGAGGTCCGGCGACGGCCGGTAGCCGCGCTGCTTCCGGCTCTCTCTGTCGCAATCGTCCAGATTCGCGTCGCGTGCGGATAAAAGCCGCCCGTTTCCCGCGCCGTTAACGTGTTCGCAGCCCCGCGCCGCGCATTGCGCGATGGCGCGCGTCGTTCGTGTTCCGGAATTCACCTCCGCCGCTGGCCGTGCCGGGCCGGCTCAAGGGAACGTCATGCGAAAACAACTCACTATCCGTGGTGGCCTCCTCGCGACCATCGCCGGCTATACCGTGCTGCTCGTGCTGGTGGTCGGCGCCTGCATCGCGGCCCTCTACATGGGCAACGGCTCGCTCGAGGCGATGTATCGCGACGATACCGCGTCGCTGCTGCACCTGAAGACCAGCTCCGAGCGCATGCTCGTGCTGCGCGAACGCATGAGCGACGTTGCGCAGATCATCAGCGCCGGCCAGCCCGCGAAGGCTGAAGTCGCGCAACTCCACACGCTGCTCAGGCAGAGCAACGACGAACTGGACGCGTACGCGCGTCTGCACGCGCGCGACGCCGGCGAACAGGCGCTGTTCGACACGCTGCAGACCCATCGTCGCGCGCTGCTCGACCGCGTGTTTCTGAAGGCGCTGTCGCAGCTCGACGGCGACGACGCATTCAACTTTCTCGACACGCAGCGCACCGCGCCGCCTGCGCTGTTCGCGGCCTACCAGGCGGCGATCGACGCGCTCGAATCGTTCCAGGTCACGCGCCAGAAGGCGCGCTACGATGCGGCCGGCGTCAATTTCCACCGAATCGTGTGGGGGATGGGCGCGGTCGCGGTGCTGGCGCTCGTCGTCGGCTTCGTTGCGCAGCGCGTGCTTGCGAAAGCGATCATCGAGCCGATCAACCTCGCGGTCGATCAGTTCGAGAAAATCTCGAAAGGCGACCTGACCGGCGCGGTCGTCGTGCCGGGCGAGAACGAGATGGCGTATCTGCTGAACGCGCTGAAGCGGATGCAGGACGGCCTCGTCGATACCGTGAGCCAGGTGCGCGCGAGCACCGAGACGATCGTCGGCGACGTGCGCACGATCGCGAGCGGCAACGTCGACCTGTCCGCGCGCACCGAGCAGCAGGCCGTATCGCTGCAGCAGGCGGCCGCGAGCGTCGAGCAACTGACGGCGGCCGTGCGCCAGAACGCGGACAACGCGCGCGATGCGCGCACGTACGTCGAGGGCGCGGCCGGCATCGCGTCGCGCGGCGGCGAGGCGATGCAGCGCGTCGTCGAGACGATGTCCGAAATCTCGCAGAGCTCCACGCGCATCTCCGGCATCGTCGGCGTGATCGAGAGCATTGCGTTTCAGACGAACATTCTCGCGTTGAACGCCGCCGTCGAAGCCGCGCGCGCGGGCGAGCAGGGGCGCGGGTTCGCGGTCGTCGCGACCGAGGTGCGCGGGCTCGCGCAGCGCTGTGCCGCCGCGGCGAAGGAAATTCGCGAGCTGATCGGCCATTCCGCGCGACGCGTCGAAGACGGCAGCGGCCTCGTCGCGCTGGCCGGCTCGGCGATGGCCGAGCTCGTCGCGGCGGTCGAGCGCGTCAACGCGATCATGGGCGAAACCAGCCAGGCATTCGACGAGCAGTCGTCGGGCATCGAGCAGGTGAACGCCGCGGTGATCCAGATGGAGCAGACGATGCAGCGCAATGCCGCGCTGGTCGAGGAGGCGGCGGCCGCGGCGCTGTCGCTCGACGAACAGGGCGCGCGGCTGAGTGCGGCGGTCGCGCAGTTCCGTCTGCGCGAAGCGGCGCTCGCGTGACGGGCCGCCCCGGACTCAAAGCGACCGCGCCTTCGTCTCCGGCAGCAGCAGCACAGCCAGCACCACCACGCCATAGGCCGCGCCGGCGAAGATCGCGATCGCCGACGCGAGCCCCAGCGAATGGCTCAGCATGCCGACGAGGCTCGGAAACAGCGCGCCGATGCCGCGGCCGAAGTTGTACGTGAAGCTCTGCGCATTGCCGCGTACGGTCGACGGATACAGTTCCGTCAGGTATGCGCCGACCCCGCTGAAGATCCCGCAGGACGAGAAGCCCAGCGGAAAGCCAAGCCACAGCATCTGCGCATTCGAAAGCGGAAGCGTCAGGTACAGGTACACCGACGCGAGCGACAGCACCGAGAACAGCATGAAGTTGCGTCGGCGCCCCCACCAGTCGGACAGATACGCGCCGACGACATAGCCGCAGAACGACCCGACGACGATCACGAACAGATACGCGCCGGTGTCGAGCACGGACAGGTGCCGCTCGATCTTCAGGAAGGCCGGCAGCCACGTGGACATCGCATAGAAACCACCCTGGATGCCGGTGCACAGCAGCGCGGCCAGCACGGTGCGGCGCGCGTGCGAACGCGAGAAGATCGTCCACACCGACGGCTGGCCCGCGCCTTGCCGGCGCGCGGCGTCGGCCTGCACGAACGCTTCCGGTTCCGCCACGTGCTTGCGCACATACAGCACGAGCAGCGCCGGCACGATGCCGACCCAGAACAGGCTGCGCCACGCGAGCGACTCGGGCAGCACCGAGAACGCGATGCCGTAGAGCACCGCCGCGCAGCCCCAGCCGACGGCCCAGCCGCTCTGCACGAGGCCGACCGCCTTGCCGCGATGGGCCGGTGCGACGGTCTCGCCGATCAGCACGGCGCCCACCGCCCATTCGCCGCCGAAGCCGAGTCCTTGCAGCGCGCGCAGCACGAAAATCTGTTCGAAGTCCTGCGCGAAGCCGATCGCGAGCGTGCAGACCGAGAACCACAGGATCGTGCCTTGCAACACCTTGACGCGCCCGTAGCGGTCCGCGAGGATGCCGGCGATCCACCCGCCCACCGACGAGAAGATCAGCGTCACGGTGCTCAACAGCCCGGCCTTGCCGCGATCGAGGCCCCACAGGTCGATCAGCGAGGCCAGCACGAAACTGAACACCATGAAATCGAACGCATCGGTCGCCCAGCCGGCGAATGCGGCCTTGAAGGCGCGCTTGCCGGCCGGATCGAGTTCCGCGTACCAGGACGAGCGCCGTGCGGCGCCCAGCGATGCTTGATCGGCTTGTCTCGTTGTCGTCATCGTTCTTGTTCGCCAGGTAGGAACGCCGCTATCGAAGCGCGGCAACCGAGGTGCGGGCGGCGAGCGCGCGCAGCACGACGTCCGGCGTGGCGGGGGCTTCGCGGATGCGCACGCCGGTTGCATGATGAATCGCATTCAGGACGGCCGCCGCCGTCGGAACCAGCGCCGGCTCGCCGATGCCTTTCGCGCCGTACGGGCCGATGGCCGTCGGCGCCTCGATGAAGATCGACTGCACGTCGGGCATGTCGTGCACCGTCGGAATCACGTAGTCGTGCAGATTGTTGCCCTCGCCGGGGCGGTACTTCTCCATCAGCGCCATGCCGATGCCTTGCGCGACCGCGCCTTCGATCTGGCCTTCGAGCAGTGTCGGATTCACCATCCTGCCGACGTCGTGCGCGGCCACGACCTTCACCACGCGCACGCGCCCGCTGTCGCAATCAACCGCGACTTCCGCCATTTGCGCGCCGAACGCGTAGGTCGCGTACGGCGTGCCTTGCCCCGCCGCATCGAGCGACGTGGTCGGCGGATCGAAGCTTTCCTCGGCCGCGATCGCGTAGCCATGCGCGTCAACCGGCAGCGCACGCAGATCGAGCGGACGGCCGTCGACGGCGATGCCGCACGCATCGGCCGAAATGCGCGCATCGGAAGCCGCGCCGGCGAACGCGAGCAGCCGGCGGCGCAGCATCGTGCCGGCGAGAAAGGCGGCGCGACCGGTGACGAGGGTCTGGCGCGACGCCGACGTGCGGCCGCAATCCGGCGACAGCGCGGTGTCCGGCCCGATGAAGTGCAGGCGGTCGACCGGCACGCCGAGCGCATCGGCGGCGATTTGCGGAATGACGGTGTTCGCGCCCTGGCCGGCGTCCACCGCGCCCTGGTGCAGGACGATCGTGCCGTCGGGCCGGATGCCGAAGCGCACGGTCGACGGGTTCGGCAACGCGGTGTTGCCGCAGCCGTAGAAGAAGGCGGCCACGCCGACGCCGTGGCGCAGATGCCCCGGCGACGCCGCATTGAGCGTCGCGAGCCGCGCGTGTGCGTCGCGCCACGCGGGGCGCAGCGCATCGAGGCACGCGACGAGCCCCACGCTGTCGTCGAGCACCTGGCCCGTCGGCAGCGCGTCGCCGGGCCGCAGCGCGTTCATCGCGCGGAATTCGAGCGGATCGATGCCGGTCGCGAACGCGAGCTCGTCGATCAGCTGTTCCTGCGACATCGTCGTCTGCGGCACGCCGAAGCCGCGAAAGGCGCCGGCCGGCGTGACGTGGGTATGAATCGCGCGCGAGCGCGCCGTGTAGTGGGGAATCACGTACGGCCCGCCGGCATGCACGGGCACGCGGTTCGCGACGGCCGTTCCCCACGACGCGAACGCGCCGGTGTTGTAGTCGCCGTCGAACGTCACCGCGCGCAGCCGGCCGTCGGCATCGGCCGCCATGCTGGACGTGATGCGCGCCGGATGGCGCTTGGTCGACGTGGCCATCGATTCCTCGCGCGAGAACACCATCGCGACGGGCCGCCCGAGATGCCACGCCGCGATCGCGAGCAGCGGCTGGACCGTCATGTCCAGCTTGCCGCCGAAGCCGCCGCCGACCGCGGTCGCGACGACGCGCACCTGTTCGGGCGGGATCGCGAGAATGCGCGCGAGATCGGCGCGATGCGGATGCGGCGCTTGCGTCGACGAATGAATCTCGACGGTGTCGCCCACGCGCCTCGCCCAGCCGGCCTCCGGTTCGAGATACGCATGCTCGACGAAACTCGATGCGAACGTGGCCGTGACGACGTGGCGGGCGTCCCGTAACGCGCGCTCGGCATCGCCGCGGCGCACGAGTCCCTCGATCAGCACGTTGCCGGGGCGATCGGCGTGCAGTTGCGGGCTGTCGTCACGCCTCGCATCGTCGACGGCGAGGACCGGCTGCAGCGGTTCCCACCGCACCGGAAAGCGATCGAGGTCGAGCGCGGCGATCGCCGCGCGCTCGCCGACCACCAGCGCGACCGCTTCGAGATGGTGGCGCGCCTCGTGCTCCGCCAGCACGGGCTGGTCCGCATACGGGGTCGCGACGCCATGCACGTTGAGGCCGGGCACGTCGGCGTGCGTGAGGATGCGATGCACGCCCGGATGCGCGTCGACGAATGCGGCGAGGTCGCCGAACGTGAAACGCGCGCGGTGATGCGGACAACGCACGGCGCGCAGGAACAGGCTGTCGGCCGGATACGCATCCGCGCCGAAGCGCTGGCTGCCGTCGACTTTCCCGGGGCCGTCGAGGCGCGTGAGCGGGACGCCGACGGACGGCCCTTCGGCCGGCGCGGGCGTCCGGCCGCGCGCGGCCGCCCCGCAGCCGACCTCGGTCACGGCATCGACGATCTTCTGGTAACCCGTGCAGCGGCACAGCACGCCGTCGATCGCGGCCCGCGCGCTCGCACGGCCGGTGACTTCGCCGGCGTCGATCGCGGCCGCCGCCGCGGTGAGCATGCCCGGCGTGCAAAAACCGCATTGCACCGCCTGATGGGCGAGCAACGCGTCCTGCAGGCGGCTGCCGCACCGCGTGCCGTCGGCCAGGCCTTCGACCGTGACGATGCGGCGCCCCGCGACCTGCGCGACGGGAATCAGGCACGCGTAGCGCGCCTCGCCGTCGACGATCACCGTGCAACTGCCGCAATCGCCCTGACGGCACCCTTCCTTGGTGCCGAACTGGCGCAGGTCGGCGCGCAGGTGGTCGATCAGCCGCTGCGCGCGGTCTGCCGGCAGGCCGCGCCGCGTACCGTTGAGTTCGAACCAGTCCGGCTCGGGGCGAGCCGGAGCGCTGTCGTCCGCTGTCGTATCGCGTACGTCGGCAAGCGGGTCAGGCGGGGAGTGGGCCACGGGCGTTCTCCTCGATGCAGCATGTGAAGGCGCGCGACACGGCCAGCCGCGCGAGATGAAGGCGATGCACTGCCGTCGCGCGGCAGTCGTCGACCGGCGTCAGCTCCGCGAGCGGCGCCGCTGCGATCGTGTCGGTAAGGTCGTCGCACCGGCGGCCGGCCAGCGCGGCCTCGAGCGCCCGCATCCGGCGCGCGACGCCGGATGCGCCGCCCACGGCGACGGCCGCTGCCGCTATCGTGCCGGCGGCATCGACGCGCAGCCGCGCGGCAGCCGATACGACGGCGATCGCCGGGCCGTCGCGATTCGTGTATTTGATGAACGACGTGCGATCGTGCACGGGCGGTTGTACGAACAGCACGGCAACCAGCAGTTCGTCCGCATCGCGCGCGACCACGCGGTTGCCGAGCAGGAATTCGGCCAACGGCAAGCACCGCACGCCGCGCACGCTCGCCAGTTCGACGTGCGCGTCGAGCGCGAGCAGCGCGGGGATGCCGTCCGCGACCGGCGACGCGTGGCACACGTTTCCGCCGATCGTTCCCTGCGCCCGGATCTGCCGCGGCCCGATGGTGGCGGCGGCTTCCGTGAGTGCCGTCGGCAGCCATGCCGTGCGCGCGATCGCGGCCCACGTGCTGGCCGCGCCGATCCGGACGACGTCGTCGCGCAGCGCGATGCCGTGCAGCGCGTCGATGCGGCTGACGTCCAGCCATGACGACCGGGCAGGCACGAGCGCGAGCTCCGCGAAGAGGTCCGTGGCCCCGCACACGATGCGCGGCCGCGGTTCGGCGGCGAGCGCGCCGAGTACTTCGTCGAGGGTGTGGGCGCGAAGATAGTTCATCACGACGGTGTGGGAATCTTCATGATTACGCGCGCCGATCTCGGCACGCAACGCATTCAATCGCCGGTCGATGCATCCTTGCGGACGACCCGCAGCACGCTGTCGATCACGAACGCTTCCCAGCGGCGCATGGCATCCGGCGCGTTCAGTTCCTCGCCGAGGAATGCGGACAGCGTATAACGGTTCGACGTATAAAAATACGCGGCCGAAATGATCAGCAGGAATACGTCGCGCGCGTTCAACCCGCTGCGGAACAACCCCTGTTCGACACCGCTGTCGAGAATCCGTGTGACGATCTGCACCGCGTGCGACGAATATTCGCCGCGCCGCTCGAGCTTCGACAAGTGCTTGCCCTGGTGCAGGTTCTCGGTATTGAGCAGCGTGATGAAATCGGGATTGCGCCAATAGTAGTCCAGTTTGAAGCGGATCACGGACTTCAGCGCTTCGACGGGATCGGAAGGGTCGGGCGCCATCCTGAGCTCCGCCTCGTCCATCCGCCGGTAGATGCCCTCGAGCACCGCGACGAACAGCCCCTCCTTGCTCCCGTAGTAGTAGTAGATCATCCGGTCATAGGACTTCGCCAGCCTGGAAATCCGCTCCACGCTGCCGCCTTCGTAGCCGTAGCGCGCGAACACCTTGGTCGCCGCGCGCAGGATCTTGTCGCGGGTTTCCTGTGCCGCTGCCTCCCGGACACCGGTTCCGCGCACCGCCTTGCCTTTTGCTGCCTGAGTCATACCGTTCCTACACCGGCACGGCCGCATGGCCATGCCGCATGAAAATACCCGAGATGGCGGCATTCCTTGAATTTGATACAGGGAACGCTACATGAATGTGAGGATTCTACTGATCTCGCGAGCGGTGCGCAACAAAAGATAAATATCGATATAAATCAATGCTTTATCGTTGTGGTTTGGGGGTGGTTGGCCGCCGGACAACGCACCGTAAACGTATCTTCACATTTTTATTTCGAGAAAGTGCTGCTAACATTCGTTTGTGGAGTACTCACTACATGAAACGTAGAATTCAGGTCGGACGAGGCCGAAATCCGGTACGCGGGAGATAGACGCATGAACAACGAACTCGACGATTCCTGCAGCGCTTTCGCTGCGCGGACGGTGTGGAAATCGGCCGCCGACGCGGCCGGTCCCGACATGAGCCCGGTCCTCGACGAACTGATGGGTCGATCGCTGCTCGCGCCGGACATGCACGTGTTGCGTCACGTGTCGCGCGCGATGGCCGACGAGGTGCCGCCGGCGGCGCGCATCGGCGCGCTGCTCGATGCCGCGATGCACGGCGCGGCGGCCACGTGGGGGGCGATCGCGGTCCTGCGTGAAGGCGGCTGGGAGCGGGCCGCCGACGCGACCGCGCCGAATGCGCCGCGCCGGGAGCGACCGCCGGCCGATCGACTGCCGGTTCCGATCGTCGCCGCCGCCGTGCACCTGCGCAACGGACTCGTGCTGCGCGACGCCTGCGCGGCCGACCAATGGCGCACCGACGACTACGTGCGCCGGCGCAAGCCGCGCGCGGTGATCTGCGTGCCGATCCGATGCAACGGCGCATTGCTCGGTGCGCTGTATCTCGAACACGGCGACTTGCCGGGCATCTTCACGCCGGCGAAGGTCGCGCTCGTGGAGATGATCGCGCTGCACGCGGGGTTCGTCCTGGAGAACCTGCGGTTGCGCGACGAGCTTGCCGCGCAGCACGCGCGGCTGTCCACGATGGAAGCGGCGATGCGCGACGCACAGTCCGAGATGGATCGCGTCGGCCGGCTCACCGCGTACGGCGAGCTGGCGGCGTCGATCGTGCACGAGGTCGCGCAGCCGGTCACGGCGATCGACACGTCTGCGCGCGCCGGGCTGAACTGGCTCGATCGCGGCGTGCCGAATATCGACGCGGCCCGCGAGATGCTCGCGCACATCTGCGCATGCGCGGTGCGTGCGCGGACCATCATCAGCGCGTTGCGCGCGAAGGCGCGGCAGGCGGCGCCGGTGTTCGCCGAGTTCGATCTCGCGGATGCACTGCGCGAGACGGCCGACATCCTGGAAAGCACGCTCGACGCGATGAAGGTGCGTTTGCGGATCGACGGATGCGCGGCGCCGCTGCCGATGCGCGGCGAACGCACGCAGTTGCAGCAGGCGATCATCAGCCTGCTGATGAACGGCGCCGAGTCCATGCTTCGCACGCCCGAGCACGAGCGTGTCATCGTACTGACGTGCGAGTCGGACCGGAACCGGGTGTGCGTCCGGATCGACGATCGCGGCGACGGCTTCGATCCGCAGCTGGCCGCGCGTCTCTTCGAGCCGCTGTTCACCACGAAGCCGCACGGAATGGGCATGGGATTGTCGATCTGCAAATCCATCGTCGACGCGCATCACGGTCAGCTCGCGCTGACGCCGCGGCCGGACGGCGGAACGCGGGCAACGGTGACGCTTCCGCTGTTTCCGATGTGAGCGCGCCTGGTTCGACGGCGAGCGGTGCGCGGTGCGCCGCGATCGTGACGGATCGAGCGAGCGGATGCGCATGAACGGACCGGATGCCTATACCAACGTATGCGATACCTCATGCCGATGCATCACCCCGAACACCTGCAGATGCTATGGAGCGCGTCGACGCATCCCCTTATGCTGGATCCACCGGTACACGGATCGCAACGACGACGGTTTCGCGGCATGCGTCGCGCCTGATGCGCGAAGCTGCGCACGCGCGATCCGTTCGCATCGTGACGATGCAGGTCACCGGCACATGCGTAGTGGTCGACTCGATACCAGACATCCAAGGAATCCATCATGAAACTCCGACACATCGTCGTAACCGGCGGCCTGGCCGTCGTCCTGATCGCAGGCGTCAACCTGCGCGCGTTCGCCGACGAGCGGCTCGATACCGCCGGCGCGAACGCCGCGGTCACGTCCACGCCGGCGGCCGGCACGTCGAAGAAGGCGGTACGGGCAGCCAACCGCACGTTCTCGCGCACGGTCGAGAAGGCGTTGTACCGGACGAAGGGGCTGGAAGGCATGCCGATCGCGGTGTTCGGCAACGCGGCGACCGGACGCGTCACGCTGTCGGGCCAGATCACGAGCGAAGACCAGGATCGTCTGGCGGTCGAGGCGGCGCGCAAGGTGCGCGGCGTCACGTCGGTCAACAGCCGGCTCACGCTGCGCGAGGAAGGCGGCGCCTGAGCGACGCGCGGGCGCATCGCCGGCGGCATGCGTGCGCCCGCTTTCATACGACTGACCCGATCGGTGGGAGAAAGGGTGATGGCGACACTGCCTGAAGCAGACATCATGATTCGCACGTTGATCAATGTCCTCCATCCTTCGCTGGAGCAACGCGACGTGTGCCTGCAGGCGCAGCGCACGCGATACAAGTCGCGTCGCCTCGGCTTGCGCCTGGACGACGACGATCGCGCATTCGCGCGAGACGAGCCGCTTTCCGCGATCGCGGTGATCGAGCGCCTTTCGTCGTCGTTGATCAGCGTGTCATGGAGCGATGCGCGTTCGGGGCGATACACCGAGCAGATCTGGTGCAGGAGCCGCGCACGCGCGCCGGCGGTCTGCGCGTTGACGGGGCGCACGATCGAGCGCGGTGACCGCGTGTTTCGTCCGCGCGCCAGCGATGTCTGCCTGAGTGCCAATCGGCAGCGCATGATCCTCGCCGCGACCATTGCGCCATGCAGCGACGCACCGGTGCACGACGCGGTCGAGCGGGTCGAGGCGGCCGCGTGACGGGCCTACGCCGCATCGACCGTCACGACGATCAGGGATACGCCGCGAAGGCGCTCGGCCAGATCGAAATGGACGGGGCGCCCGCGCCACCAGCGCGCGATTCCGCTGCGGGCCCGGTGCCCGACGACGACCAGGTCGGCGCGCGTCGTCATCGCATGCGCGGCGACGGCATCGGCCGCACGTCCGAAGCGCACGAAGCCGCGCGCGACGATGCCGTCGTCGGCGAGCGTGCCGAGCGCGCGTTGCAGTTCGTCCCGGGCGAACTCCTCGAGACGACGGTGCGCGAGATCGCTGAGCAGCCCGGCCGACTGCGCGTTCGCGGTTGCCGGGTCGACCACGGCCACGACGTCGACCGCCGCGGACAGCGCGCGCGACAGCGCCGAACATCGCGCAAGCGCGGCCTGAGCCTCATCGGTTCCGTCATAGACGAGTAGCATCCTGGAAAGCGCTGACATGTGGGTTTCGAGTCGTGAAGGGCCGGGTGCCTCCGTCGTCGCGGAGGCGCTTGCCTACACTGAACACGCGACGCGCGCGGTTTATTCCGCGGCCGGTCGTGCAAGCCGCGCGTGCGCCGTGCCGGATGCATCGAGCGCGACGCGAATCGCTTTGCGCGCCCGCGATATCCGGCTCATGATGGTGCCGACCGGGACGTCCAGTGCGGCGGCGGCTTGCCGATAGCTGAGTCCGTCGATGCTCACGAGCAGCAGCGCGCTGCGCTGCGATGCCGGCAACCGCTCGACGGCGGCGAGGATCTGGCCGACGGCGACGCGCGTCTCGGATGCGGCGCGCGGATCGGCGACCGTCTCCGCCGCTGCGTGGCTCCATTCGAGCAGCAGGCGATCGCGATGATTGCGCCGGCGCAGTTCGTTGAGCCAGATCGAATGGATGATCGAGAAGACCCAGCTGACGGGCGATGTGCCGGCCCGCAACTGATGCGCGCGTTCGAGGGCGCGAAGGCAGGCGCGCTGCACGAGCTCGTCCGCGTCGTGTCGATTCGCGGTCAACCGCATCGCGAACGACCGCAGGCGCGGCAGCAGGTCGGGAAGCATCGTTGCAAGTTCGGTTCGCTTCATGGGAAGGCGGCGTGCCCGAAGTCGCGGGGGCAACGCGGTGACGGCGCGGATGCCGGCGGTGCGCGCCGGTACCCGGCCGGTTGGCAGGACGGGCGATCAATGCCCGGAATAGAGCTTCCTGAGCGCGTCGAGCTCGCCGTTCTGACGCGCGAGCGCGAGCTCGTGGCGGACTTCCGAGCGGGTCTTCGGCATCGCGGCGACGGGCGCCCATTGCGTGGCAGCCGGTGCGTCGTAGCCGGCGGCGGCCGATTCGGCGGGGGACGCCGCGTACACCGATGCGGTGGTTGCAAGGGCGGCGAGCACGAAGGTGATTTTCGAGGCATTCATGTGAATCTCCTGGAGCGGGATGGATCGGAACGGAGTCGCGGCACCCGATGGCGACGCCCGCATGGGGCCGCCGCGTCGTGGTTGGCGTCAGGTGCCGCCGTGTGTGTATTGAGCGCCTGGCAGATATCTCGCATGTGTCCGGTGCGCGCCGTTTTGCAAGGTCATGTATCGATGCGAAAACCCGATACATGCGGATACAGATGCGCGCGACGGCGGGCGCAAGCGGAGCGGGTCGGGCAGGCGACGTTCGCGTTCGTCTGCGCGCCGGCGCCGCCGTACGCGCGAGTGCCGCGCGCGTGACGAAGTCGAGGCGGGGCATGAACCGCGGGTGCGCGGCCCGCGGTTGCCGCGGCGGAGGGCGGCTGGAATAATCCGCGGGGGGGGGGCGTGTTTTCAAGGGTGCCGCGCGCCGCGCGGCGTGCGTCGCGATGCCGTCGAACCGACCGCGGCCGCTCCAGCACATTCACAAGCGAAGAATTGCAATGCCCGAGATCAGAATGCCAAACGTGGCGCCTTCATCCGAAGACCAAAGCGGCCGTGTCGTCTACGTCGTCGACGACGACGAATTCGTGCGGGCCGCGTTGACCGGCCTGCTGCGCTCGATCGACCTGGAGGTGCACGCATTTGCGTCGACCGAAGCATTTCTCGCGGCGCCGAAGGGCAGCGGCCCGTCGTGCCTCGTGCTCGACGTGCGGTTGCGCGGGCAAAGCGGGATCGCGTTCCAGAAGTCGCTGGTCGAGAACGGCGGTCCGCAGATGCCGATCATCTTCATGACGGGGCACGGCGACATCGCGATGACGGTGAAGGCGATGAAGGCGGGCGCGGTGGATTTCCTGACCAAGCCGTTTCACGACCAGGAAATGATCGATGCAGTGGTGGCGGCGCTTGAGCGCGACGCGAAGCGCCTGGAGGCCAGCCAGTCGCTGCTCGACCTGCGCGCATGCTGGGAATCGCTGACGCCGCGCGAACGCGAGGTGTTGCAACACGTCGCGACGGGGCTGATGAACAAGCAGGTGGCGGGGAACATGGGCATTGCGGAGATCACGGCGAAGATCCATCGCGGCCAGGCGATGCGCAAGATGAAATGCCGTTCGGTCGCCGAACTGGTGCGCAAGATGAGTGCGCTCGGCATCGAGCTGCCCGCCGGCGATTAGCGTGAACCGGCCCGGGCCGAGCGCGGTCGGCGCAAGGTCGACCCATACGTAGATATGGTGGCGGCGCGGCAGCGCGCGGGTATGCTGGCGATCTGGATCGCAGTATGTGGGACGGGCCGGTCCGTTCCCCTCGCCATCAGCACGGATGCCTCTTTCACTCTCAGCCACCGATCTCGTAGCGATTGTCGACGACGACCCGTTCGTGCGCGCCGCCGTGAGAAGCCTCGTGCGGTCGCTGGGCGGGAACGCGTGCGAGTTCGCGTCGGGAGCGGCATTCCTCGCGTCGGACGTGTCGCGCCGCGCGGGTTGCCTGATCTGCGACGTCCAGATGCCGGCGATGGACGGCATCGACCTGCTGGCGCGGATCGACGCGCTGGGCCTGCGAATTCCCACGCTGTTCGTCACGGCGTTCGCGACGGCGCGCGAACGCGAGCGCGTGCGCGCGAGCACCGCGCTGTGCCTGCTGGAAAAGCCGCTCGATGCGCGGGAGCTCGAAACGTGGCTCGCGCGTGCGCTCGGTTACGTCTGATCGGCGGCCGTGCCGCGCTGCCAACCTAAACCTTCGTAGGGGATGAATGGCCGCTTGTTTGATGGTGCGCGGCCCCGCTGCGTGTTTTCATCTGTCTCGTACCGTCCGCGGCGACGGCGACAGGAGAACCAAGATGGCGAACTTTCCGACTTTATCGTCAGGAGCCTTGTTTGAGTCCAGGCTCACGCGCGCGCTGCGCACCCTCGTTCGCACGATCTTCGCGCATGCGCGCGAGTTCGTCGTCTGGCCGGTGCGCTTCATGCTCGCAGCCGGTGTGCTGCTGGTCGCGGCGGCGATGTACGACGTGCGCGCGATGCTCGCGCGCGCGTGGCAGACGGCGGCGACGCACGAGCTGCTGATCGCCGCTGCATTCGCGGGCCTGGTGGCACTGGTCGCGGCGGTACTGGGGCTGAAGCTGTTCCGCCTGATGAGACTGGACGCGACCGTCGGCCGCCTGGCCGATGCGATCGGGGACAACGGCATCGAATCGCTGCCCGACACGTTGAGCCAGCGCGGTGCGCCGTCGGTGGCGAAACTCGCGCGCGCGATCGACGGCGCGCACCGCCAGCACGCCGAGCGCATGACGGAATTGCTGCATGTGCTGGCCGCCTATGCGCATGATCTGCGTACGCCGCTCACGCGGTTGATGCTGCGCAGCGGGATGCTGGAGGACGGCGCGTTGCGCGACGCGATCGAGCGCGATCTGGCGGAGATGAATGAGCTCGTCGAGGCGAGCCTTGTGTGCGCACGGCTGCAATGCAGCGTGCCGGAGCCGCCGCGCCGCGTCGACGCCGATGCGCTGCTCGGTGCGCTGGTCGGCAACTATCGCGACGCCGGCCAGCGCATCGGCCTCGACGGACGCGTGGGCCTTCCGCTCGTGACCTTCCCGCATGCGCTGCGCCGTGTGCTCGTCAACCTGATCGACAACGCATTGCGTTATGGGGACGACGTTCGCGTATGCGTGCGGGTCGACGCGCGGCGCGTGATGCTGACGGTCGTGGATTCCGGGCCGGGCATCGTGCCGGCTGAGCTCGAGGCGGTGTTCAAGCCGTGGTACCGCGCGCCGCAGACGGCCGCGCGTGCGCCGGGCTCGGGGCTCGGGCTCGCGATCGCGCGTCGGTTGACGCAGGCGATGCAGGGCGAACTGCAATTGAACAATCGCAGCACCGGTGGCCTCGAGGCGACAGTGACGCTGCCGCTTGCGGTCGCGTGAGCCGATACGGCATGTCGAAACGAACAGGGGGCGTGATGGCCGGTGCGGATGCGATGTCCCCGCGCGTCGCGTCGTTCGTGCTGCTCGGCGCGCTGCTGACCGCGTGCGGATACGGCGCGACGTTCCTGCTGTCGATGCATTTCCGTTCGGCGGGCGGGGGCGAGATCGATACCGGCATCGCGCTCGTCCAGGCGCTGGTCGGTGCGCTGCTCGGCCTGCCGCTCGTCGCGTGGCTGGCCCGCTGGATCGGCACGGCCCGCACCACCGCGCTGGCCGCGCTCATCGTCGGCGCGGGCGTCGTCGGCTTCGCGCTGATCGGGCGCACCGGCTCGTTGAGCGCCGTGCCCGGGCTGCTCGTCGGAGTCGGCTGGGGCGGCTTCTACCTGGCCGCGCCGATGATGCTCGCCGAGCGCACCACCGATCACGAGCGCGAGCGCTGGTTCCTGCGGTTCGGGTCGTTCCAGATGGCCGGCGTCGGCGGCGGGCCGGCGGTTGCGGCGCTCGCGATACGCAACTGGCACTGGACGACCGGCACCGTGTTTTGCGCCGTCGGCGGCTTGTGCGCGATGGCCGCGCTGATGCTCGAGTATTTCGGCCGCCTGTCGCCGGCGTCGCCGCCGGCCGCACGGCCGGCGCGCGACCGGTGGGTTCGCGAGATGGCGGCGATTGTCCGCACGAACGCGATCTATCCGATCGCCATCATCGCGCTCGGCTCGAGCGTGTTCTCGGGGCTGATGACGTTCCAGATGTCGATGGCGACGGAAACCGGCGTGAAGGCCGGAACGTTCTTCGGCCTGTATTCGGCGACGGTCGTCATCATTCGCTGGCTGCTCGGCGCGCTCGTGATCCGGATGCGCGTCGACGCGACCACGCAGATCCTCCTCGGCTTCATGATCCTGAGCGTCGCGGTGACGTTCGCGGTGCCGCACAACGCGCTGCTTCACTCGGCCAGCGCCGTGCTGCTCGGCACCGGCTACGGCCTGATCTATCCGATCGTGCAGGCGCAAGCCGTCAACAGCGCGCACACGCGGCACCGGCACGCGGTGCTCACGTGGTTCGTCGCGTCCTATTTCGTCGGCGTGTTCGGCTTCCCGGCGCTCGGCAGCCTGGTGCTGGTCAACCTGGGCCGGACGATGCTGCTCACGCTCATCGCCGCATGCGGATTGGCGGCGCTGGTACTTTCCATCGTCGAACACCGGAAGCGGATGGCGCCGGCGGCGTGCTGAGCCCCGTGCGCTATCGCGCCGCTGCCGGAGGTTGCGAGGCGGAGGGGGCGGGTTTCGCGTCGTCGGGGTTGTACGTGGCGTAGAGCTTGGTATAGCCGGGCGTGTCGAAATGCCCGGTCCATCCCTTCGGCAGCGTGACCGCTTCGCCGGTCTTCACGACCATCACCGAACCGTCGGACGACGTCAGTTTCACGCTGCCGGACAGGAAGTACAGGAATTCGTTGTACGGCAGCCCCTGCGGACCGGCGATTTCCTCGTGCGAGGGCCCGGATCGGTACACGCCGGTCTGGAAGGCCGTGTCGGTGGACGTGAACGTCACGGCATCCGCGTCGTGCCCGGGAGCGGCATCCTGCTTCGCCGCGTCGCCGCGCGCGAAGATGGCGCCGACCAGGTCGGAGGCCGACGCCTTGATCGGCTTGATGGTCTGCGCGCACGCTGCATTCGAGATCGCGATGCCGGTGAAGACCAGCGTGGCGAGTGCATGTCGGTACATCGGTAGTCTCTCCGTGGAAGTTGTCCTGGACGATCACGCGAAAGGGTGCTCGCCGTTGCGGCGCCATTCTCCTGGAAAAACCCGCGCGTGGGCGAGCCCGTGTCGGCCGCGTGCCGACCGATTTGTATCGTATTGCGTACGTGCGCGGCATGGATACATCGTGATGCAGATGGAATATCCGGGCCGTCCAGCTGTTTACGGGCTGGAGGGGCGCTGCCCGGTCAATTTCGCCAACACCCATGCACACACGTCAGATACTGCAGTCGATCAACGCCGGCCCGGCGAAACCGCGGGGGGGGCTCGACGTCGATGACCGCCGCCGAACTGTCCGCGATGCTCCCCGCAATGCTGCCGCGGCTGTGGATTTTCGCGCTGCGCCTCGCCGGCGATCGGCACGATGCCGAGGATCTCGTGCAGTGTGCGTGCGTGCGCGCACTCGAACGCGCCCATCAGTTGCAGCCGGAAACCGCGCCGCTCAGCTGGATGTTCTCCATCGTCCAGTCCACGTGGCTCAACGAGCTTCGCGCGCGCAGCGTGCGGCGGCGCGCGGGCATGGACTGGGACGATGAACTGCTGGAAACCGTGGCCGATCCCGCGGCGTCAACCTTCGAGCAGCAGGCGCTCGATGCACAGATCGTCCGGGCGGTGCAGCAGTTGCCGGAAGCGCAGCGCGTCGTCATGTTGCTGGTCGGCGTCGAGGGTTTCACGTACAGGGAAGCGGCCAACGTACTCGACGTACCGCTCGGCACGGTCATGAGCCGGTTGTCGCGTGCACGCCAGGCGATCGGTGCGCTGTTCGGCGAGCAAGGCGCACCGCGTGCAACGCGCGCGGCGAATGCCGAAGACCAGGGGGCATGAAAATGGACGACATCCTGCTCATGGCATACGTGGATGGCGAACTTGCGCCGCATGAACGCGCCGAAGTCGACAGGGCGATCGAAACGTCGGCAGAGATCGCCGCGCGCGTTGCGTTGTTCGAAGCGTCGGTGTTGCCGTATCGGCGTGCGTTCGAGCGACAGCCGGTGCCGCCCGTGCCGCCGCGCCTCGTCCGCGAGGTCGACGGGCTCGCGCACGCGCATGCCGCGCCGGCGGCGCCGTTCGCGAACGCAGACGATCGGCGCGCCGCGGTGCCAGCCTCGCCGCCCGAGCGCTCACCCATGCGCGCGATGGTGCCGTGGCTCGCGGTGGCCTTCGTCGCCGGCGCGTTCAGTTGCGGCGCCATCCTGCGCTACGCCCCGGATACGGCTGTGCGCGATGTCGCGGCACAGCGCGAATCCGTGGCCGCGCAGGCGACGATGTCGCCATGGATCACGGCGGCCGTGAACTACCAGCAGCTTTACACGCGCGATACGGTGGCGTCCGACGCATCGAATCTCGCTGCCGTCGCGCGTACGGTCGACAGCGTTCACCGTGTCGACGGGCTGCCGATCCGGATTCCTGACTTGCGCGCGGCCGGTCTGACGTTCAAGCGCATCCAGCGCCTGAACTTCAACCGCAAGCCGCTCGTGCAGATCGTCTATCTGCCCGAGAAGGGCCTGCCCGTCGCGCTGTGCGTGATGAAGGACGAACGACCCGATACCGCGCCCGGCCGTCGGCAGGTCGGCAACATGGATGTCGTGACCTGGCGCCGGGCCAGCCTGGCCTACGCGCTGATCGCGGCGTCCGGCGAGACGGACCTCGGCGCGCTCGGCGAGCGGATCGCCGCCGATGAACGATCGTAAGCAACACGAAGGGGCACGCCGAGGTTGTCGGCACCGCGATGTCGCGATGAGGCGATCCCGTGCGGCGCGCGACGCCGCCGCTACGGCTTCACCGCATCGCGGGTGCGTGCCGGCATGGTCCGAACAGGCGTGACGGCGCGGCGCGTACAAACGGATACACGCCAGACAAATCCCGGATACATCGCCCGTTTCTAATCGATGCATGGATCGGCCGACGGCCGTCCTCACGACGCGCGATACCTGAACCCGTGGCGGGATGCGCGCGACCGACGAATCGAAACCGCAGACGGTTGGGGGAAACTGGACATGTCAGAGAATCGGGTTCCGCGCGAACTTGCGCATGCGAACGGCGCACCAGTCAGCAACAACGTGAACATCCAGACGGCCGGCCCGCGCGGCCCCGCGTTGCTGCAGGACGTCTGGCTGATCGAGAAGCTCGCGCACTTCGATCGCGAAGTGATCCCGGAGCGCCGGATGCATGCGAAGGGTGCCGGCGCATACGGCACCTTCACCGTGACGCACGACATTTCGCGGTATACGAAGGCGAAACTGTTCTCCGGGATCGGCAAGCAGACGCCGATGTTCGTCCGCTTCTCGACGGTGGCCGGCGAGCGCGGCGCGGCCGATGCGGAGCGCGACATCCGCGGCTTCGCGCTGAAGTTCTACACCGAGGAAGGGAATTGGGATATCGTCGGCAACAATACGCCGGTGTTCTTCTTTCGCGATCCGCTGCGCTTTCCCGATCTCAACCATGCCGTCAAGCGCGACCCGCGCACGGGCATGCGCAGCGCGGAAAACAACTGGGATTTCTGGACGCTGCTTCCCGAGGCGCTGCACCAGGTGACGATCGTCATGAGCGAGCGCGGCATTCCGCGCTCGTACCGGCACATGCACGGCTTCGGCAGCCATACCTACAGCATGATCAATGCGTCGAACGAACGGACGTGGGTGAAATTCCACTACCGCTCGCAGCAAGGCATCGAGAACCTGACCGATGCGCAGGCCGAGGCGCT
This sequence comes from Burkholderia sp. AU32262, assembly GCF_020419985.1. Classification (NCBI taxonomy): domain Bacteria; kingdom Pseudomonadati; phylum Pseudomonadota; class Betaproteobacteria; order Burkholderiales; family Burkholderiaceae; genus Burkholderia; species Burkholderia sp. AU32262. Next base: position 67,658 of record NZ_JAIZRS010000013.1, on the reverse strand, counting down.
GATCGCGAAGGACCGCGAAACCCATCAGCGCGATCTGTACGACAGCATCGAGGCCGGCAATTTCCCGCGCTGGACGCTGTACATTCAGGTGATGACTGATGCGCAGGCGAAAGCGTTCCGGTTCAACCCGTTCGACCTGACCAAGGTATGGCCGAAGGCCGAATTTCCGCTGATCGAGGTCGGCGAATTCGAACTGAACCGCAATCCGGACAATTTCTTCGCCGAAACGGAGCAGGCCGCGTTCTCGCCCGCGAACGTCGTGCCGGGCATCGGCTATTCGCCCGACCGGATGTTGCAGGCGCGCCTCTTTTCCTACGGCGATGCGCAGCGATACCGGCTCGGCGTGAACTTCGCGCATATTCCGGTGAACGCGCCGAAGTGCCCGTTCCACAGCTATCACCGCGACGGCGCGATGCGCACCGACGGTAATCTCGGCGGCGCGCCCGCGTACTGGCCGAACAGCAGCGGCGCGTGGTCGGACCGGCCGCAACTGGACGAACCGCCGCTCGAACTCGACGGCGCGGCCGCGCACTGGGACCATCGCGTCGATGACGACCATTACCAGCAGCCCGGCGATTTGTTCCGGCTGATGGACGCACGGCAGCGGCAGCGTTTGTTCGACACCACCGCGCGGCAGATTGCCGGCGTGTCGCCGGCGGTGCGGCAGCGTCACATCGACAACTGCTCGCGGGCGGACCCGGCGTACGGTGCAGGCATCGCCGCCGCGCTCGAGCGATTGTTCGCCGAACGGGAATGACCGGCGGTATCCGGCGCTGCGCAACGGCAAACGCCGCGACCCGGTGACGAAGCGGGCTGACCGGGGAGCGGTGCGGCGAACCTGCACGGCGCAAGCGCGTTTGCATCGACCGCCGCCCGTCACGCGCGGGCGGCGGCCTTCGCTTCGAGCATCTTCACGAGCAGATGGAGCGTCCGGTTGACCGGCGTATCGATGCCCGCGGCCAGCCCGCGCCGCACGATCGCGCCATTCAGGTGGTCGATCTCGCACGGTTTGCCACGAGCGAGATCCTGCGCGGTGGACGAATACTGGCCGGCGGGAATCGTCGCTTCGATTTGCGCGACGATCTCCGCCGGCCCTTCGGTGAAATGGACGCCTTCGGCGGCCGCCACGGCGAGACACTCGGCGACGGCCGCGCCCATCGTCGCGCGCAGCGCGTCGCGATGCGGCATCTCGCCGAGCGGCAGATGCACGATTGCGGAAATTGCGTTGTACGCGCAATTCAGCATGAACTTGCGCCAGAGCGTCGCGCGCACGTCGTCGTCGATCCGGGTCGGAATGCCCGCTTCGCGCAGCACGTGCGCGAGCCGTTCGCTGGACGGCGACGCCTCGATCGCGAGATCGCCGCGGCCATGGTGCAGCAAATAGCCCGGGCCGGCCATCTCGCTCGCCACGTAGACGGCAGCCGAAATGACGGGGCGGTCGAGCTCGGCGCGCAGCAGCGCGGCGTTGTCCACGCCGTTCTGCAGACTGACCACGATCGCGTGCGGGGCCAGCACGTCGCGCAACGCGCGTGCCACGTCGGCGGTATCGCCGGACTTCACGCAGACGAGGACGACCTCGGCCGATCGGGCCGCGTCGGTCTGGATCGATGCGTCGACCGGCACGCGCTGGTCGAACGTGCGCGTATGCAGGCGCAGGCCGTGGGCGCGGATCGCGTCGACGTGAAGCGGCCGGCCAATGAACACGACATCGTGGCCGTGCAGCGCGAGCATGCCGCCGAAGTAGCAGCCGACCGCGCCGGCGCCGAGAACCGCAAACCGCATGATTGCTCCAGAGGGGAAACCGTCGACGTGTCATGCATGCGGTATCCGCATGTGACGGGCCGGGCCAACGGGCCCACCCATTGGTATAGAACACGCGAGTCGCGCCAACTATTCCCGATGGGGCGGCGACCGGTCTCGAACCGTGTGCCGAATCATCGTCACGCAATGGAATGACCGCTACTGCTCAGGTGTTGTTAGCCAGTAGCACGCCGTCGGCGTCACCCGCTTCCCCTTCCTCCGGACCTTTTCAGAAGATGAATTCCACCCATCCGCTTTCGCTTCCGGCCGTACCGAACCGCCCGCTGACCGGCAGCGATCACCGAACGCTCGTGCTCGCGGCGCTGGGCGGCGCGCTCGAGTTCTACGACTTCGTGATTTACGTGTTCTTCGCGGCCGTCATCGGCCAGCTGTTCTTTCCGCCCGCGATTCCCGACTGGCTGCGCCAGCTGCAGACCTTCGGCATTTTTGCCGCCGGCTATCTCGCGCGGCCGCTCGGCGGCGTGGTGCTGGCCCACTTCGGCGATCTCGTCGGCCGCAAGCGGATGTTCACGCTGAGCGTGATGCTGATGGCGCTGCCGACGCTCGCGATGGGCCTGCTGCCGACCTACGCGTCCCTCGGGATCGCCGCGCCCGTGCTGCTGCTGGTGTGCCGGCTGTTGCAGGGGGCGGCGGTGGGCGGCGAAGTGCCTGGCGCGTGGGTGTTCGTGGCCGAGCACGTGCCGCCGCGCCATGTCGGCTACGCGTGCGGGCTGCTCACGGGCGGCCTGACGCTCGGCATCCTGCTCGGCTCGCTGATCGCGTCCGCGATCAACCATCACTATTCGCCGGCCGCGATCGACGCGTATGCGTGGCGGCTGCCGTTCGTCGTCGGCGGGCTGTTCGGCGTGCTGTCGGCGCTGTTGCGGCGCTGGCTCGACGAAACGCCCGTATTCGTCGAAATGAAGCGGAACCGGGCGCTCGTCGCCGAGGCGCCGTTGAAGACGGTACTGCGCGACCACGGCCGCGCGGTGATCGCGTCGATGATTCTCACCTGGACGCTCACCGCGGCGATCGTCGTCGTGATCCTGATGACGCCGACGCTCGTCGCCAAGCGCTTCCATATCACGCCCGCGCTCGCGCTGCAGGCCAATTCGGCCGCGACGTTCTGCCTGACGATCGGATGCGTCGTCGCCGGGTCGATCGCGGGGCGAATCGGCGCGGCGCGCACGATCTTCGTCGGCTGCCTGTTGCTGGGCGCATCGTTCTGGTTGATGGCCGCGCGGCTCGCCGTCGATGCGTCGCTGCTGCTGCCGCTTTACGCGGCGTGCGGCTTCTTCGTCGGTGCGGTCGCGGCCATTCCGGTCGCGATGGTGCGCGCGTTTCCGCCGGCCGTACGCTTTTCCGGCATCTCGTTTTCGTACAACGTCGCGTATGCGCTGTTTGGCGGCCTTACGCCGGTGTTCGTGTCGTTGATGCTGAAGACGAATCCGCACGCGCCGGAATTGTACGTAGGCGTGCTCTGTGTCGCCGGCGCGCTGACGGGTTTCGCGTTGCGTCCCGCGCGGTAGCACCGCGGCCGCGCCACGCACGGCGCGCGGCCTTCCGCATGTGCCGGCGCCGCGGCCCGTGGGCGTTCATGCAGGCGTGACACCGTGACGATGGCGGCGCTTGCCGGCGCCCGTGCGGGCCGCCGTCTCGTCCAGAATCGTCGCGGCGAATTCGACGGCCGCCGGCATCCGCGGGTCGTGCATCATCACGAATTCCATATCGGGCAGCCGCGGCAAGCCCTCGGGCGGCCCCAGTTCCCGCAGCGTGTCGTCGATCGCGCTGCGCGGCATCGGCGCGATCGCGATGCCGGCCCGTGCGAACGCCAGCACGCCGGCCACGCTCGGGCTTTCGCACGCGATCCGGTAGCGCATGCCGGCCAGCGCGAGCGCCTTGATCGCGGCGCCGCGGTATGGGCACGGATCGGGGAAGCACGCGAGCGGCACGTCGCCTTCCGGAAGCGGCTCGTGGCGCGCGAATGCCCAGGCGAGCGGCTCTTGCCACAACGTCGTGCCGTGGCCCGCGTGCGAGCAGCGGCTCCCGATCACGACATCGAATTCGCCGCGTGCGTGCCGGCGAAACAGGCTGTCGCCGATATCGACGGCGAGATCCAGCCGCAGGCCGCGCCGCGCGGCGCCATGGCGGCGCATCAGGGCGGGCAGCCAGCCGCCCGCGAAGTCCTCCGATACGCCGATCCGCAGCTTGACGTCGGCCGCTTGACCCGTTCCGAGCCTTGCCCGCGCTTCCTCGCTCAGGTTGAGCATCGCGCGCGCGTAGGCGAGCAGCGTTTCGCCATGCCCGGTCAGCGTGACGCTGCGCGTATTGCGCACGAGCAGCGCCTGCCCGACCTGTTCTTCGAGACGAACGATCTGCGCGCTGACCGCGGACTGGCTGAGATTCAGCCGGCGCCCGGCGCCGGTGAAGCTGCGCACGTCGGCGACCGCGACGAACGTATGAAGGAGCGCCGTGTCGAGGGGAGGATTCATTCATCACCCATCCGGGTTAATTCGATCAATTAATATCGTTTCCAGATTATAGGGCGACCCGCTAGGCTGCGAAGCACGGTGGGCGAGCGCGCATGGGGCGCGCCGCCGTCACTCCTGACAAGGACCGGCTCCATGACACGCATGCTCTATATCGAAGGCTCACCCAACAAGGCCTATTCGGCATCCATCGAGGTGTGCGATGCATTTCTCGATACCTACCGGCAGGCTCATCCCGATCACGAGATCCGGAAGCTCGACATCTGGGATCTGCCGATGCCCGAATTCGACGGGGCCGCGCTTGCCGCGAAATATGCGGGATTGAGCGGCACGGCGTTGACGCCGGAGCAGGCGGCCGCGTGGCGGCAGATCGAACGGCTCGCGGCGCCGTTCCACGAAGCGGACAGGTTTTTGTTCGGCGTGCCGCTGTGGAATTTCAGCATTCCGTACAAGCTCAAGCATCTGATCGACGTGATCTCGCAGAAGGACGTGTTGTTCACGTTCGACGAAACGGGTTTTACCGGCAAGCTGGCCGGAAAAAAGGCGGCGGTGGTCTACGCGCGCGGGCTTGCCTATCAGTCGCCGGGGTCGTTTACGCCGGCCGCCGAGTTCGATCTGCAGCGCCCTTACATGGAAACGTGGCTCAAGTTCGTGGGCGTGACGGACATCACCGGGATCGTCGTCGAGCGCACGTTGTTCGGCCCGGACGGGAAGGTCGATCGGAGCCGGGCGATCGACGAAGCACGGGCGATCGCGCGTACGTTTTGACGTTGTCGGCGCCGTGCATGCGCGCGTCGGGCAATCGGCGCCGCGCATGCGCCGCGGGTCGAGCGTCAGCGCCCGCCACGTGCGATGGCGAGCGCGATGCCGAAGCCCACCAGCAGGCATCCGAACGTGCGGTCGATCCAGTGCCGCAGCGACAGCAGGCGATCGCGAACACGCGTGGCCGAGAAACAGATCGCCACGAGGCTGAACCAGCCGGCGTGTGCACCCACGATGAATGCGCCGTAGCCGATCTGCACGATCAACGGCGTGTCGGGCCGGACGGCCTGCATGAACAGGCTGACGATGAATACCGTGGTTTTGGGGTTCAGCGCATTGGTCAGGAAGCCCGTGCGCAGCGCGGCGAGATCGGACAGCGGCGCGACGGCGGCGTCGGCTTGCGCATCGCCGGCTTTCGTCATGAGCATTCTTGCGCCGAGGTAGATCAGATAGATCGCGCCGATCAGCTTGACGGCATTGAAGAGCCACAGCGACTGACGGATCAGGAGCCCGACGCCCAGCAGCGTGTAGCTCACGTGGACGATCACGCCGAGCCCGATCCCGCATGCGGTGAGCACGCCGGCACGACGCGACAGCATCAGGCTGTTGCGCGTGACCATCGCGAAGTCCGGGCCGGGGCTGATGACGGCCAGCAGCGTAATGGTGACTACGACTATCAACTCGGTCATGGCGTCGCTCCCGCGATCGATGTCTTGGTGGCACAATCCTACCCACCGTGATTCATCGGGAAAAACGATGCTTTCTGACCGGAATGGTGAGTCTGAATCACAATCTATCCGTACCAGCCTGCCGTCGCTGATGGCGCTGCGTTGTTTCGAGGCGGCGGCGCGCCACGAGAATTTCACGCGCGCGGCCGACGAGCTGTGCCTGACCCACGGCGCGGTCAGCCGCGCGGTACGTCTGCTCGAGGACGATCTGGGCGTGGCGCTGTTCGAGCGGCGCAGTCGTCGCGTGTTCCTGACCGAGGCGGGCCGCACGCTCGCCCAGGCCGTCCACGATGGCCTGGGCCTGATGCGTCACGCCGCCCACACGTTGCGCGCCGAGGCCGCCCGTCCGCGGCGGTCGGTCCTGTCGTGCGAGCCGACGCTGCTGATGCGCTGGCTGATTCCGCGCTGGCCAGATTTCCAGGCGCGGCATGCAGGCGTCGACATCCATCTGGCCGCCGCGGGCGGGCCGTTCTCGTTCGACGGCGGTATCGACATGGCGATTCGTCGCAACGATTTCGCGTGGCCGGCGGCGTATCACGCCGAGCATCTGTTCGCCGAACGGGTGGGGCCGGTTTGCCGGCCGGACAAGGTCGGCGCATGGTTTGCGTCGCGTCGCGGCGCCCGTGCGCTGAAGCACGACGCAGTGCTGCTGCATGCGCGGACGCGGCCGGACGCGTGGAATGCATGGGCGGTGGCCGCGAATCAGCCGGCCGCGGGCCGGCGCGGGCAGCGGTTCGATCACTTCTACTTCAGTTTGCAGGCGGCCGTCGCGGGGCTCGGGGTGGCGATCGGGCCGTGGCACCTGGTGCGCGACGATATCGAAAGCGGTGTACTGGTTGCCCCGATGGGATTTGTCGAGGATGGATCGGATTACTACCTGTTGACGCCGGCGCCGGTGGCGGACGGGAGTGCGCAGGCGGCGTTGCTGGGGTGGTTGAGGGGGATGGTCTGACGCGAGCCGCCGGGCGGGATTTCAAACGACCGGCGAAGCGCGTGCCCGGATGCGCGACGCGCCAATCGATGCCGGGCGCCGCGAGGGCCGGCACTTCGTTGGCGCCCGTATCGATATCGACGGCCCGGACAATATCGTCGCTGATCGAACAAACGCAACCGCGAATCGAAATAAAGAATGAATGTCGGGCCGATGCTTGCTCATGCCGGGCAGCGAACGGAAAATGCGTCGATCGACACACGTTCGCAAGCCCGTTATTCGCGTGAACAGCCCAGGCCCGACGCTGCGCAGGCCGGCCGGAGGTCGGCCCGCTTTAACCGAAATGGCCCGTGGTGACATGCACGTCGCTAAAAGAATGCCGGTGCGTGCTTTATCGCTGCAACGAATGAGTGCCGGTGAAATCGCCGTCATTCTTCATCTTTTTGACGCGGCTTTTAACGACATTCGTGCAAACCCGGGCGACGTCAGCGTGCAGCGGACATTTCCGGTCGCCTTTAAACCCGCATCCTTTACCCGACAGTCAACGACGAGACGAAGCCATGCCACTTCAAACCGGTAATTTATTCAGCGTCGAAGGGCGGCGCGGCGGCGACGAGCGAATCGACATGCTCGTCACGGGCGCGCGCGTGAATGTCGAGCGAATCGTATCGATGGGGCACGCGAGCCCGGACGGATTCTGGTATGACGACCCGCGGGCCGAATGGGTCGTGCTGCTGTCCGGTGCGGCCGTGCTCGAATTCGAAGAAAATGCAACGCGGCTCGACATGCACGCCGGAGATTACGTGCTGATCGAGCCGCATTGCCGCCATCGTGTCGCGTGGACGCATGACGAAGTGCCAACCGTCTGGCTTGCCGTCTATTACGAACGCTGAAGAAAGGATTGGCGTGCGGCACGCGTGGTCGATAGACCGGCGCGCGACATGCCGATCGGGCAAAACCTCGTCTACCGGTGCGGCCTTGGAATACCGCCGGTATCGATGCCCCAATCAATGCCGCAATCGCCGGACAGCGCGTTGAATCGCGCGCCGGCACAGGGCGGGAATCTTATTCCTGGATCAGGAATCGATTGCGATTCTTCGCATCCTTGATCCATGCGGGCGCGCGACCGCGGCCCGACCAGGTCGCCCCGGTCTTCGGATCGCGATACTTCGCCTGCACGGGGGCGCCCGCCTGTTTGGACGGCCGACCGCGGCGCGTACCGAAAATGTCTTTTTCGGTAATGCCGTATTCCGCGACTTTGGTGCGGATGTCGTCGACGATCGCCTGGAATTCCGCGACGCGCGCTGCTTCGGCTTTTTCGGCCAAAGCATCCATTTGGGCTTTCAGTTCCTTGTAAGTTGCCATATATCACTCTTCAGGTTGTGTCCATACATGATAGCGGTTTCAGCCCGAATGATGAAGAAAATTGCGCCGACTACGAATTCCATTGTCGATATGGCAATGCGCGACTGCTTCGAACACCTGAGAAGTGGTTCGATTGGATCGTTTGCGTCCGATCCTCTCATGCGGGACAAGCTTCGGAGACTCAATTATTCTTTATCTCTTTTCAGAAGGATTGGGGAATTCACTGATGAACAGAGATGACAGACTGAAACAGGTCGCCGCCGATTTCGGATTCGATCCGGACGAAACGATCCGCATTGGCGGAAAGTACACGCCGGTTCTGGTCGATGGCAGGACGGCCTACATTGCCGGCCAGATTCCGCGAATCGGGGAAGTCGTGCATTTCGTCGGTATCGTGGGCGAATCCGTTTCGCTGGACGACGGCCGCCGCGCGGCCGGTATCTCGGCGCTGCGTGCGCTGTCGCTGATCCGCAACCGGTGCGGCACGCTCGATGCGATCGCGACGGTGCCGCGCATGACCGTGTACGTGCGAAGCGCACCGGGCTTCACGATGCAAAGCGAAGTGGCCGACGGCGCGTCGGACGTGTTGTACGCGGTGCTCGGCGACGCCGGTGTCCATACGCGCTCGTCGGTCGGCGTGCTGCAATTGCCGAAGGGCGCGGCGGTCGAAGCCGATTTCATCTTCGGGCTGAATCGCGGCGCCGCTGCCGGTTGATCCGGAGTGGCCGGGCCGACGGAACGAGCCGCTTTGCGGCGATCTTCCATCCTTCGCGCCCGGCAACCGTCTTCGAATACGAACCGGGTTGACGGGGCAGCGACGAACCGGTGTTCCCAGGTTGCTTCGGTGAACACACCATCGGACGTCGCCGCGAGATAGGCGTTGTCGCCGGAGATCGCGGCGCAACTGCTGGTCGGCACTTGCCGGCGCTCCATTCGTCAGATGTGAAACCCGCGCGATTCGCCGCAACGCGCGCCATCGTGTTGCCGGGAAACGATCCGTCGCGCCGTGACGCACGCGCCGTCTTCCGCCGTTTTTCCACCCCGTCATTTCCGGAAGCCGTTCCCGGCCCATATCGGCCGGCATCCCCACTTTTGGGGATGCCGGCGCCGAGCGGTACGCCTACGATGGTCAACAAGGCACCGGAGACCGGATATCACCAGAACAATCGAGCAGGCCTGCCGTTTCGCGTCGATCGCCGTGAGCGTCCGCACGGTCGATCGACACGGTTGCCGCGTACGCCGATGCGCAACGTGTTTCGTGCGTGGTTGGCGCCGCGGGCGATCTCGCGTGGATGGCGGAAGGCCTGATGTCGCATTTCGGGGAATTTCAATCACTATGCTCGCACGAGACTATGTGGAACGAGAGCTCTCTCACATCCAGAGAATGGTGGCGCTGCTGGACAGCGAGCCGAACGTCGGCGACGTGTCGATGTCGGGCCCGGGTCGCGTCAGGCATCCGCGCTACTGGCGCGGGCGTATCGAGGAACTGCTGTCGACGCCCAACGTGCCGCGTCACGTCAGAAAGCTGAGCGAAGCCGTGCTCGCGAAGATCGACGCGATGGAAGCACGCTTCGCGGCGATGAAGTAAGTACATGGTCGGGCCGGGCGGCGAAACGTGTTCCATCGCGTGGGCTGCGTCGTTTCACCCGGGCGCCGCCCGCCATCCCGCGCCGCCTGCGTCAACACGGATTTTTGCGCCCTGTCGAAAAATAACGATTTCGTTTGACAAGAAGCAGTAACCAGCGTGGTATTTCGACCAAACCCGCATCGCCGATTTGAACAATCAGACCGATTGAGTAAGATTCGCGAACGGCGTTCGACATAAACGCACGGCGCGGGGTGGTCAGATGCAGACGAACGGGTTGATTCCATCGGCATGGATCGATGACGTCTACGCCGCGGCGTTGGGCGATCAACGATGGGAAGCGGTGCTGGACGGGCTGCGTTTGTCGGTCGGCGTACGCATGGCGACGCTGCTGTCGTTCGACGATGCGGCGCGGGTGCCCGCGATCGAGCGGGCGGCCGGCGACGATTCGTCATGGGTGGCCGCGTGCCACCGCAGCTACAACACCGAGTTCTACCTGTACGACCCGGTCGTGCCGGTTGCCGCCGACTGGCCGGCAGGGCGCTGGTTCGAGGACGTCAAGCACCTGTCGGTGCGGCAGCGCACACATGGCGTGTTCTATCGGGAATTCCTGCAGCCGTTCGGGCTCGGCAGCATCTCGGGCCTGTACATCCACCGCGGCGAGCGCGCCGGCGCGTTCCTGAGCGTACAGAGCGGGCCCGACGCGCAGGGCCCGTCCGACGACCAGCGCCGCACCATCGAAATCATGGGCGCGCACATCAGCCGGGCGCTGCGGATCCACGCACGCATCGGCGAGCTCGAGGCGCGCGTGGCCGCCGCGGAATCCGCGCTCGACGCGGTGCCGGTGCCGGTGTTCCTGCTCGGCGCGCGACGCGAGTTGCGTTATACGAACCGCGCGGCCGATCAGCTGATCGCCGCGGAACCGGCGCTGCGGATCGTGAACGGGCGCTTTGCGCCGGAAGGCTGCGTCGACGATGCGCAATGGCGACATGCGTTCGCGCGCGGCGGGCTGTTGCTGCGGCGCGCGACGGGCGAGCCGCTGCCCCTCGCGCTGATTCCCGTTCCCGAACAGTCGCGCCTCGCGCGTGAACGGCCCGGGGTCGCGGCGCTGATGACGGCCGCCGACCTGCGCTCGCCGGCGGCGCGCGCGCAGCGCTTGCGGGTGTTCTACGGGCTGTCGTCGGCCGAGGCCGATCTCGCCGTGCTGCTGTGCTGCGACGGGCGCTCGCCGCAGGAATGCGCGACGCTGCGCGGCGTATCGATCGGCACGGTCCGCGCGCAGATCAAGTCGATCTACACGAAAACCGACGTGGCCCGCGCCGCGCAACTGACGTCACTGGTCATGCAGACCTGAGCGACCGATGCGCGCCGGCGCGGCCGCGTCGTGCTCTATCCGCCGCCGATTCCCTGCAGTATCTTGCCGGTCCCGCCGCAGACGGTGCACGGCTGGCCCTCCACCCGGCCGGTGCCGCGGCACACGCGGCACATGTCCTCGCCGACGCCCGGCGCGTCCGCCGGGCCTTCGTCGCCGGCGTTCGGCGGGGTAGCCGGGTCGGGTGTCGCTGATGGCTTCGCGGTCGACATCACAGGCTCCTTTCGCGTGGCACGCTGTCCGGGCGAGCATCGCGCGTACCTGCCGGCCGGGTGGCGCGCGACGGCGACGGCTCGCTCGCGTGTCATAGCGCCGCTCCCGCGTGGACCGCGTACGGATTCGGCCGATCCATTCCAGGGAGCCCGACGAGCGCCTCGCTGCCGTAGGCGCGCCGGCCGGATCGATCGAATGCGTCGCGTGATCAGTCATCCTATAACGTGGAGATGCGAAGCGAAAGAAGGCCGTCGGACGCGGGGAGGCTGCGGCGCCAGCGTCCGACCGCCTGCTGATTCGCCCCCGGAAAACGTTTCTCGAAACAATTGAGATACTGGGAATACAGTTCCCCGATTTCTGCAAAAGACCCATGATGGTAAAGGTTATAGGGGTATGCACCGAGTGAGTTAAACGATTAACCGACGTACATTCGCTCAACACATCATACGACGTATGACTCCGCGGTCCGACGAAGCGTCCCGGCGACGCAGGCGCGTGCCGACGGATCGCCGCACAACAACGATCGACCATCAAGGAGACTCACCATGAAGCACCGATTCACCGGCTCCCGTACCGCCCTGGCCGTTGCGCTGATGACCGGCTTCGCGATGTCCGCGCACGCGCGCGTGTTCCGCTCGGCGGACGTGCACGGCGACAACTTCCCGACCAACATGGCCGTGAAGTTCATGGGCGAGGCATTGTCGAAGCAGACGGGCGGCAAGGATTCGATCAAGGTGTTCGGCAACAGCGCGCTCGGTTCGGAGAAGGACACGGTCGACCAGGTGCGGATCGGCGCGATCGACATGGCGCGCGTGAACGGCGCGTCGTTCAACGAGATCGTGCCGGAATCGCTGATCCCGTCGTTTCCGTTCCTGTTCCGCGACGTCGACCATTTCCGCAAGGCGATGTACGGCCCGGCCGGCCAGAAGATCCTCGACGCGTTCACCGCGAAGGGGATGATCGCGCTGACGTTCTACGAGAGCGGCGCGCGCTCGATCTACGCGAAGCGCCCGGTGCGCACGCCGGCCGACATGAAGGGGCTGAAGGTGCGCGTGCAACCGTCCGACCTGATGGTGGACGAGATCAAGGCGATGGGCGGCACGCCGACGCCGATGCCGTTCGCCGAGGTGTACACGGGGCTGAAGACGGGCCTCGTCGACGCGGCGGAAAACAACCTGCCGTCGTACGAGGAAACCAAGCACTACGAAGTGGCGCCCGATTACTCGGAGACTCAGCACGCGATGACGCCCGAAGTGCTCGTGTTCTCGAAGAAAGTCTGGGACACGCTGTCGCCGCAGGAGCAGGCGGCGATCAGGAAGGCGGCGGCCGATTCGGTTCCGTACTACCAGAAGCTTTGGACCGCGCGCGAGGCGTCCGCGCAGCAACTGGTGACGAAAGGCGGCGCGAAGATCGTGCCGGCCGCGCAGGTCGACCGCGCGGCGTTCGTGAAGGCGATGCAGCCGTTGTGGACCAAGTATGAGAAGACGCCGCAGATGAAGCAGATCGTCGACGAGATCGAGGCCACCAAGTGACGCGTCGCACTTCCCTGAACGGCGCGGCGGCCGCGGGCGCGCCGGCTGCCGCCCCGGACGGCGCGGGGCCCGCGCGGCCGCACGCCGCGCCGCTGTTGCGCTGCGTGAACGACGTGCTGTTCCGCGTGCTGGCGGGAATCGCGTCGGCGTGCCTCGCGGTGCTTACGGTGCTGGTGTTCTACGCGGTCGTGATGCGCTACGTGTTCGACAACGCGCCGGATTTCGTCGAACCGATCGCGCTGTTGCTCGTGATCGTGATCGCGATGTTCGGCGCGGCGATGAAGGTGCGCGACGGCGGGCATATCGGCCTCGATTCGCTGGTGCGCCGGCTGTCGGTGAAGGCGCGCACGGTCGTCATCGCGATCCAGCACCTGAGCCTGATCGCGTTCGCGATCATGATCGTGATCGGCTGCGGCAGCATGGCCGCCGAGACGATGGGCGACCGCATCCCGATCATCGGGCTGCCCGAAGGCGTGCGCTATTTGATCACGATGCCCGCGGCGGTTGCGATCATCCTCTTCTCGCTCGAGCACCTGCTCGCGCTTCGTCGTTCTTCGTCGGGACAATAACGCCATGGAACTCGCGATCCTGTCCGTCAGTTTTCTGATTTTTCTCGTCCTCGGCGTGCCCGTGTCGTTCGCGCTCGGCATTGCGTGCGTACTGACCTACATGGTCGAAGGCCTGCCGATCGCGACCGCGATGCAGGCGATGATCTCGGGGATGAACGCGTTCTCGTTCCTCGCGGTGCCGTTCTTCATCTTCTCCGGCGAACTGATGCTGCACGGCGGCATCGCGGACCGGATCCTGCGCTTCGCGCAGGCGACCGTCGGCCACTTCCGCGGCGGCCTCGGGATGGCGAACGTCGTCGCGTGCACGCTGTTCGGCGGCGTGTCGGGCTCGCCGACCGCCGATACGTCGGCGATGGGCGGCGTGGTGATTCCGCTGATGAAGCGCGAAGGCTACAGCGCCGCGTACGCGGTCAACGTGACGACGCATGCGTCGCTCGCCGGCGCGCTGATGCCAACGTCGACCAACATGATCATCTACGCGTTCGCCGCGCAGGGCATCACCGGGATGCTGCACGGCCAGCCGGTGAGCGGCGTGTCGATCGGCGACCTGCTGTTCTCGGGCCTGTTGCCGGTGTTGTGGGTGATGGGCTTCGTGCTCGCCGCCGCATACTGGCAGGCCGTGCGTCACGGCTATCCGCGCCGCGAGGACGGCTCGTCAGCGCTGCCGCGGTTTCCCGGCTGGTATGCGGTGCTGCGCAGCTTCGTCGGCGCGGTGCCCGGGCTGATGGTGATCGCGATCATCCTCGTATGTGTCGCGAAGGGCATCGCCACCGCGACCGAGGCGGCCGCGATCGCCGTCGTGTATTCGCTCGTGCTGACCGCGGTGGTCTACCGCACGCTGACGGCCGAGAAGCTGCGCCGCGCGCTGTCGCATGCGGCGCGCACGACGGGCGTCGTGCTGCTGCTGATCGCGGTGTCCAACATGCTGCGCTTCCAGATGTCGTACCTGGAGATTCCGGATGCGATCGAAGGGCTGCTGAAGCAGTCGACCGCCGCGCCCTGGCTGATGCTGCTGTACATCAACATCATCCAGGTGTTCCTCGGCACGTTCGTCGACATGGCCGCGCACATCCTGATCACGACGCCGCTGTTCCTGCCGATCGCGATGGCGTGCGGGGTCGGGCCGGTGCAGTTCGGCATCATGCTGCTGCTGAACTGCTCGCTCGGCCTCGTGCACCCGCCGATCGGCTCGGTGCAGTTCGTCGGCTGCGCGATCGGCAACGTGTCGATCGGCGAGACGACGAAGATGGCGTGGCCGTACTACCTCGCGATCTTCAGTGCGATCAATATCGTCACGTACATGCCGTTCTTCTCGACGTGGCTGCCGAGCGTGATCAGCGGGCACGCGGTGTTCTGATCGCACGCTTCGCCCGTCGCGGCGCCGGACGACCGAGGGTGTCCGGCGCCGCGGTCGCATCCGCGGTTCACTTTCTTCACTTCACGTCACTTCCATGAAAACGACTCTCCTGCGGCGCGCCGTGGCGGCGGCCGCGTTGACGATGGTGGCTTCGTTGGCACACGCGGCGACGTATGCGTACGTGTCGAACAGCGACAGCCGCGACATCTCGGTGTTCGGCGTCGATACGGCGACCGGTGCGCTGACCGCGATCGAAACCGTGCCGGTCGGCGGCGCCGTGATGCCGATGGCGCTGTCGCCCGATCATCGGCGCCTGTACGCGGCATTGCGTTCGACACCGTATCGCGTCGTCAGCTTCGCGATCAATCCGCTCGACGGGCAGCTGAGCGAGCTGGGCCGCGCGCCGCTCGCGGACAGCATGGCGTACGTGTCGACCGATGCGTCGGGCCGTTACCTATTCTCGGCGTCGTATGGCGGCAACCTGCTCGCGGTGAACCGGATCGGCGCGGACGGCGTGGCCGGCGACGTGCAGCAGACGGTGAAGACCGGCCCGATGGCGCATGCGATCCGCCCGTCGCCGGACGGCCGCTATGCGTTCGCGTCGGTGCTCGGCGCCGACGCGTGGCTGCGCTTGCCGTTCGATGCGTCGACCGGCACGCTGACCGACACGGGCGAGCCTGCGTATCGGCTGCCGGAGAAATCCGGTCCACGCCATTTCGTGTTCTCGTCGAACGGGCGGTTCGCCTACCTGATCGACGAACTCGACGGCAAGCTGCACGTGCTCGCGCTGTCGCACGGCGGCGCCGATGCGCGGGCGATCCAGACCGTGTCGATCCTGCCGCCCGATTTTCACGGCGACAAGCCGTGGGGCGCCGACCTGCATCTGACGCCGGACGGGCGCTTCCTGTACGCATCGGAGCGCACGTCGAGCACGCTCGCCGCGTATCGCGTCGATGCGAAGTCGGGCACGCTCGCGCGGATCGGCACGTTCGCGACCGAACCGCAGCCGCGCGGCTTTGCGATCGATCCGTCGGGCAGGTATCTGCTCGCGGCCGGGCAACTGTCGCCGACGTTGGCCGTGTACCGAATCGATCGCGTTACCGGGCATCTCGACGCAATCGGCAAGTATCCGGTCGGCAAGGGCGCAAACTGGGTCGAGATCGTCACGTACGACGGGACGAACTGATTCGGTGTGCGGCGCAACGGGCGGCATCGATCGCGTGCCGCCCGTTTCGCGAACGGAATGCAACCGCACTCGCGCACTCGCCCGCGCCGCGAACTACCGGTCGATCGACTCAAGTTGGAGCAGCCGCCGTCGTTAACCGATAAGGGATGACTTCGGGAGTCGATTCGCCATGCGTGATCTGAAAGTGAAAAGCAGTCTGCTTGCCGTGCTCGCCGCGTTCGCCGCGATGATCGTCGTCGGCGGCATCGTCGGGATCGTCGCGCTCGGCAGCGCGAACACGAACGCGAAGCGCCTGCACGAAATCGCGACGCAGACGTCGCTCGTCAACGACGCTTACAAGGACAGCACGCGTACCCGCTCGGCGCTCGTCCGTGCGTATTCGGCGCTGAAGGAGCACGACGATCCGGCGCAGCGCGACTCGGCGCTGCAAAGCGCGCAACGCACGTTCGATCTTTCCGCGAAGGAAACGCAGGCGTTCAAGGATGCCGCACCGGTCGGCAACCTCGGCGCGGACCTGAAGCAGGCGCTCGTCGAGTCGTCGACGCATCTCGCGAGCGTGCTCGCGCGTGCGGCCGACGCGCTACGCAACGGCGACACCGCCGCGTATGCGGCGATCAACGACAAGGAGATCACGCTCGCCGGTCAGGTGTATTCGGCGAACGTCGAGAAATTCCAGCGCATGGCCAACCAGCTCGCGCAAGACTCGATCGACGCCGACAACGCCGCCTATACGCGCATCATCGCGATGGTCGGGATCGGCGTCGCGCTGGCGCTCGCGCTGATCGTCACGACGCACTTCGCGCTGCGCGCGATCGTGTCGCGGCCGCTCGCGAACGCGGCCGCGCTGCTCGACCGCATCGCGTCGAACGACCTGACCGTGACGGTGCCCGATGCCGGCCGAAACGAAATCGGCCAGCTGTTCGCGGCGATGAAGCGGATGCAGGCGGGGCTCGCGGCGACCGTCACCGGCATGCGCGACAGCAGCGATGCGATCCATACGGCCGCACGCGAGATCGCGGCCGGCAACCTCGACCTGTCGAGCCGTACCGAGCAGCAGTCGGCGTCGCTCGAGGAAACGGCCGCGAGCATGGAGCAGTTGACGTCGACGGTGCGCCAGAACGCGGACAATGCGCAGCAGGCGAGCACGCTCGCGGCAAGCGCGGCGGACCTCGCGCAGCACGGCGGCGAACTGGTCGGCCGCGCGGTCGACATGATGGGCGTGATCAACGCGAGCTCGCAGAAGATCGCGGAGATCACCGGGATGATCGACGGGATCGCCTTCCAGACCAATATCCTCGCGCTCAACGCGGCGGTCGAATCGGCACGCGCGGGCGAACACGGGCGCGGCTTCGCGGTCGTCGCGGGCGAGGTGCGCACGCTGGCGCAACGCAGCGCGAGCGCCGCGCGGGAGATCCGGCAGTTGATCGGCGCGTCGATCGACGACGTGCGCGACGGCAACGCGCTCGTGACGCAGGCAGGGCGCGCGATGGACGAGATCGTGTCGTCGGTGCGACGCGTGGCGACGATCATGACCGAGATCACGACGGCCACCGTCGAGCAGAGCGCGGGCATCGACCAGGTCGGCCAGGCCGTCACGCAGATGGATCAGATGACGCAGCAGAACGCGGCGCTGGTCGAACAGGCCAGTGCCGCCGCGACGGCGCTTGAGCAGCAGGCCGGGTCGATGCAGGTCGCGATGTCGGTCTTCCGGGTGGCGCGGGCGGGGTGAGCCGCCTGCCGACGCGGCCGTGTTCGGCGCGCTGCGTGAAGCGGTGTGGGTCATCGGCATCGGCGCCGGTAGCAGCAGTTCCGCTTGTATCGACATCGACGACGACCGTGTGCGGCCGCTCGTCACGACCGCACGGAGCGACGCGAACGCTCACCTAACCAGGTGGTGCATCGCGCTCGGCATCGCCGTCCGATGCGTCATCGCCCGACCGATCGTTGCGCCAGTGCGCAAGCTCGCGCCACAGCGCCGGCCGCGCATGGTCACGCGGCGGCAATTCAATGACATACGCGACGCCACGTACGTTGACCACCGCACCCGAGTCGGGCAGCGCGGGAATGCCCGCGGACGACGGATCGTCGTCCGGCTCGGCGGCGACGGTTGGGCAGGGCGGGCATGGCGACATCATGCGAATTCTCCGTGGGGTGTCGAAGCGGTGCATCAGTAACGGACCCGCCCGACCAGGCCGAGCGGATCGATCGCGTGCTGGACGGCGCCGGCGAGTTGCCGTTGCGCGGCCGGCACGTGCTTGCGGTAGTACGCGATATTGACCGGCCCGACGCCATGCTCGGCGCTGAAGCAGCCGCCTGCCTGCATGACGCGGTCGTACAGCGCGCCGCGCAGCGCCACCTGCTGCAGCGGCCCGTAGCGATGCGCGTCCGCATGCGGGATCGACACGACGAGATGGCAGCCGCCGTCGCCGAAATGGCCGAATGCATGACAGCGCAGCGACGGATGCGCGGCGGCGAGCCACCGCTCGGCGTCGGCGACGAATCCGGCCAGCGCGCCGCGCGGAAACGACACGTCGAACGACAGCGGCACGCCGTCCTGCGCGACCGCGGCCGGCAGCGCGTCGCGAATCCGCCAGAACCGTTCCGCCGGCGCGCACGCCGCGTCGAGCACCGCGCGATCGCTTGCGAGCGCGTCGAGCGTCGCGACGGCGCGCTCCTCCAGCAGCGCATCGAGGCCCGGCATGCCGGTCGCGATCTCGACGAGCGCGTAGCAGGCGGCCGTGCCGGCCTCGAACGGCGCGCGCAATGCGGGAAACGCGGCGGCGACGCAACCGACCGCCGTCGCCGACATGAATTCGAACGCCGACAGCATCTCGCCGAATGCGCGTTCGAATGCGAGCAGGCCGGCGAGCGCGGCGTCGTACGACGCGAACGCGACGAACACCGCGCACGACGACCGTTCGAGCGGCGCGAGCGCGAACGACACAGCGGTGACGAGCCCGTTCGCGCCATTCGCGCCGATGAAGCATTGCGCGACGTCGAAGCCCGCGTTGCGCTTGCGCAGCGGCGCGAGCGCGTCGATCACGGTGCCGGCTTCATCCGCCAGCACGACTTCGACGCCGAGCACGTGACGGCGCACGTCGCCGTACTTGATCAGGCGGCTGCCGCCCGCGTTCGCGCCGACGAGGCCGCCGGCCGCCGGATCGCTGCCGAGATCGATCGGCACGCAGAGCCCGGCGTCGCCCGCGACGCGATTGATGTCGGACAGCCGCACGCCGGCCTCGACCGTGATGCTGCGGTTGGCCGGATCGAACGCGCGAACGGCGCGCATCCGCTCGAACGACACCACGCATTGCGTGCCGCTGCGATCGGGCACGGCCGCGCCGACGAGACTCGTGCGCGCACCTTGGGCGACGAGCGCGATCCGGTGCGCGACGGCGGCGCGAACGAGCGCGCACACGTCGGCGGTCGATGCCGGCCGCGCGACGCCGAGCGGCACGCCGCCGTGATGCAGGACGTCGGTCGCATACGGCTCGCATGCGGCGCCTTCGAGCCAGCCGTCGCCGAGCGCCGCGGCGAGCGCGTGCCGCGGCGCGGCGTGTGCCGCGTGTGCGGGCAGCGCGTTCATCGTCAGCCTGCCCGCGCGAGCTGCCTGCGCAGCCGGCCGCGTACGACGACCAGCGCGATCAGCGGCACGACGCCGCCCCACAGCGGGCTGTGGCGCATCGCGATCGACACCGCGAGCGCGACGACGGTGACGGCGAGCAGCACGAGCGACAGCGAACGCGCCCGCGCGCGATCGACGAGCGTGCCGTCGACGAAGCCGCCGTCCGACCACGCGGTATGCACGATGCCGACCACCAGCACGCAGACGAGCATCGCGGCCGGCCCGAGTTCCTCGCCCCACAGACGGCTACCTGTCGGCGAAACCAGCGCGAGCACTGCGCCGATCACGAGGAACAGGTCGACGCCGAGCGCGATGCTGTTGCGCTCCGCGCGGCGCATCAGCCACGCGCCGTGCACGAGCGCGAGCACGCCGCCGATCAGGAACGCGTGGGTCCAGCGCAGGTCCGGCTGTTCGGGGCCGAGCCGGCCGTAGAACAGGAACACGATCGCCGGCAGGAAGTTGCTCGCGTGCAGCAGGTAGCCGGTTATGGGATGGGTCGATTTCATCTGTGTCTCTCCTTCGTCGAAACAGCGGGGCGACGCGTCACGCGTCGTGCCAGCGGAACAGCCGCGCGGCGGCGAACAGGAACAGCGCGGTGCACGCGGTCATGCCGAGCAGTTGCGGCGCGAGCTGCGCGTACGGCGCGCCGTCGACCAGCGCGCCGCGCAGCGCGACCGCGAACTGGTTGGTCGGCAGGAACGCGAGCCCGGCCTTCAGCCACGCGGGCGCGGCGTGCATCGGGATCGTCAGGTCGCTGAAGAACAGCAGCGGGTAGTAGGTGACGTTGCACGCGAGCTCGGCGGCCGCGAGCGAGCGCGTGCGGCTGGCGAGCAGCACGCCGATGCTCAGCACCATCGCCGCGCCGAGCAGCACGATCGGCAACGCGCGCAGCCCGTCCGGCGTCGCGATCGGCAGCGCGATGCCGAACGCGACGCGCGCGACCGTCAGCAGCACGAGCGCCGACAGCGCCATCATCGCCATCCGCGCGACGATCAGCGCGGCGAGGAACACGCCGCGCGACACCGGGAAGCACACGTACAGCTTGAACGTATTGCGCTCGCGCAGCGCGGCGATCGCGGTGGTCGTCGAGTTCAGGCCGATCGCCATGAACGCCATCACCAGGATGCCGGTCGCGAAGAACGCGCCGTAGTCGAACGGGCGGCGCGTGGGCGCCGCGTTCTCGAAGCGCGCCTGCGCGGCCGGCAGCCCAAGCCGCTGCGCGGCGCAGCGCGCGAGCGCGATCTCGACGACTCTCGATGCCGCCTTGACCGCGAGCGAGCCGTTGAAGTCGTAGCGGATCGTCGCCGGCGCGCGCTCGTCGGCGCCGAGCACGACGGTCACGCGCTCGGCCGGCGCGCCGTGGCCGCCGAAGGTTGCCTTCACCGTGTCGCTGTGCGACAGGCTGGCGACGATCTGCGCCTGGCACGCCTGGTTGTACGGCGTCGCGCCGCCGGGCAACTCGAACGCGATGTCGGCCGTGCCGAGCGAACCGGAGCCGCCGAACGCGAACAGCATCACGCTCAGCAGGAACACGGGGAACACGAGCGTCCAGAACAGCGACGAGCGGCTGCGCAGATAGCCGAGCAGCTCGTTGCGCACGAGGATCAGGAACACCTTAGTCATGGCTCGGGCCCTCGGTGCACAGGCGCAGCAGGTCGCCCGGCGTGCTCGGCGCGAGCGCGAGATGCTGGATGCCCCGTTCGCCGACGATCCGGTGCACGTTCGGATGCAGCGTCGCATCGCCGAATGCCTCGACCACGTGCGCGGCCGACACGCGCACGCCGGTCACGCCGGGCAGCGCCGCGAGCCGCTTGCGCAGCGCGCGCGCATCGGCTTCGTCGCGGCAATGCAGGACCGCGCGCGCATCGCCGACGAGCTCGGCGCGCAGCGTGTCCTGGTCGCCCTGGTAGCGCACGCCGCCGTCGCGCACCCACACGAGATCGTCGACCACGCTCAGTTCTTCCTCGGAATGGCAGATCATCGCGATGCTCGTACCGCTTGCGCGGTGGCGCAGCAGATCGATCACGACGCCCGCGTAGCGGCGGTCGAGGCCCGTGAACGGTTCGTCGAGCACGGCCAGCTCGGGCCGATGCGCGAGCGCGACGTAGAGGTCCACGCGCTGGCGCTGCCCCTTCGACAGCGCGCGGCACGGCTTGTCGAGCAGTTCGGCGATGCCGAGCGCGTCGGCGATCGCCGCATCGGTGTGCGCGTACATCGCGCGGTGCAGCGCGACGATCTCCGACACGCGCAGGTGATCGGGATACTCGACCTTCTGCAATTGCGCGCCGATCCGCTGCAGCGAGCGCGAATCGCGCATGAAGCGTTCGGCCGGCACGTCGAGCACGCGCACGTCGCTGCCGCCGCGCCGGAAGCCGAGCAGCGTTTCGAGCAGCGTGGTCTTGCCGGAGCCGTTCGGCCCGACGATCGCGGTGATCGCGCCGAGCCGGAACCGCACGTGGCGCGCGGAGAAGCGGAAATCGCCGGCTGCGACGTCGATCGCGCGCGCGCCGAGCGCCGCGCCCGGCGCATGCGCGTCGGGCAGCGGCGGCGTGCCCGCGCGCCGCGGCCGGTCGAACGCGGCGGGCGGGCCGAACATCGCGCGCACGGACGCAAGAAACGAAACGCTCATCGTCGGCATCCTCAGTCGAACAGCATGACCTGCGTGTCGCGCACGCCGCGGTACGGGTTGCGGCCGTGCGCGACCAGCATGTTGTCGACGACGAGCACGTCGCCGGCCTGCCACGGGAACGCCCGTTCCTCTTCGTCGAGCGCGTCGTAGATCGCCACCAGATCGTCGAACGGCATCGGCGAGCCGTCGCCGTAGCGGATCTCGTACGGAAACGCGGCGCGCGTGCCGTACATGCGCTGCAGGTAGCGATAGCTGAGCGCGCCCATCGAGCGCGGGTTCGGGTGCTGCGCGCTCGCCTGGTTGAACCACACCGTCTCGCCGGTGCGCGGATGCGTGCGCAGCGCGCTGCCGACGTGCGATACGGTCACGCTGCCGTCGTCGAGCCAGCGGCAGCCGACGCCGCGTTCCGCGCACAGCCGTTCGACTTCGTCGCGCGCCGTCGTGCCGAATGCGTCGTCCCACGGCCGGTGGTACGCGGCGAACGGCAGGTTCGGGTTCGCGGCGAGGCCGTCCGCGCGGTCGCCCGGCGCCGCGAAATTGCGCAGGTACATCACGCCGCGTTCCGCAAACCGCGCGCGCAGCGCGGCCGGCACGCGCGCGGTCACGCGGCGCATGTCGCAGATCGGCGTTTCGCCGCCCGCGTCGGCCGGCTGCCGGCAGTAGAACGCGACGAGGCGCGGGAATGCGGGCATGTAGGCCATCTCCTGGTGCAGCCCGATCTTGAACGGCGGCGGCATGCGGGTCGACTCGTAGACCTGGCCGTCGATCTGCCGGCGCGGCGCGGCGCCGGCCGTGTAGCCGTTCGCGTGTGCGGGGTAGAGCGCGCCGAGGCGGCCGAACGCGGCGGTGTCGGGCACCGCGAAGCCGCGCCACAGCAGCGCGCCGCACGCATCGAGCAGCGTGTCGATCGTGTCGAGCCGCGAGCGGTACCACGCGACGAACGTCTCCGGCGACGTCGCGAGTTCGGCGCTGCGCGGGCTCACGCACAGCGGCAGCGTCGCGCCGGGCGCGACCGGCGCGCAGTGCACGTCGTCGGCGCCGAGCCGCACGGCGGCATGTGCGGCGAGGAAGGCGAGATCGGTCATCGCTCAGGCCAGCGCCGGTTTCTTCAGCAGGATTTCGAAGCCGAGCGCGCCGAGCCCCGCGCTCGGGCTGTAGATCGACGCAACCTGCGTCAGACCGGCTTCTGCCACCAGCGCATGCGCCTCGTCGAGCGTGATCTTTTCCTCGACGTGGGTCGGCGGATAGTCGGCGGCCGCGCGCATCTCGGTGAAGCGGTCGAGCAGGTGCTGCGGCGCGTCGCGGCGCATGTCGTGCACGAGCGCGATGCCGCCCGGCTCCAGCACGCGGTACATCTCGGTGAGGCTCAACGCCTTGTCGGGCAGATGGTGCAGCGTCGCGCGGCCGACCGCCATCGTCAGCGTGCCGGCGTCGAACGGCAGCGCGAGCGCGTCGCCGACGCGCATCTCGATCGTGTCGTCGAGCCCGAGTTCGCGAATGCGCGGGCGGCCTTCGTCGAGCATTGCCGGATCGAGGTCGATGCCGACGTAGCGCCAGCCGCGCATCGCCGGATCGGTCGCGAGCCGCACCGGCACGACGCCGGTGGCCGTGCCGATGTCGGCGATCGTGCCGGGCGTCATCCCGCGCGCGAGCTGGCGGATGCGGCTGATGAACAGCAGGTCCCACGGTTCGAGCGTTTCGGTGGCGAAGCGATCGTAGTCGTTCGCCGGGCGCAGGTTCTTGAGCAGCATGACGTTCCTTGTGCGAAAGGGTGAGGGTTCACAGCCAGCCGACCGGCACGGCGGCCAGCAGCCGTCGCGCGGTCGCGCTGTTGACGCCGAACGCCGGGCGGCGGCGCCGTTCCACCGCATGCGCGGCCATCGCCGCGATGCGCGCGCCGAGCCCGACGCCGACGCCCCACGACGGCGCGGCGACGCCGAGTTCGAGCAGCGTCGCGGCGGTCAGGAAATCGATGTTCGGCCGCAGCGCGCGGCGCGCGTCGGCCTGCGCGCAGCACGCGTCGAACAGCGTCACGTAGCCGCCGCCGAAGCCGCAGGCCGCGAACCGGCCGCGCATGTGCGGCGGACGCGGATCGGCGACGAACAGCGGATGGCCGAAGCCGTACAGCGTGCGTTTCGCGTCGAGCGCCGCGTCGATCGCCGCGCGCCCGGCTGCGTCGAGCGCGGCCGACGGTGCGCCGGCGCCGCCGGGCACCGATCGCGCGAGCGCCGCGAGCCACTGCATCGCTTCGAGCGCGGCGCCGACGTGCGACGGCCCGCTCGCGAGGAAGCCGGACGCGATCGCCTGCGTCAGCGTGACGCCGGTGCCGATCGCGACGCGCGGCGCGAGCACGGTCGGCGTGATGTAGCCGAAGCCGGCGTGCCACGCGACGAGCAGCATGTCCATCGCGGCTTGCGCCGGCGCGTCGTGGCGCGTCGCGCCGGTCAGCGCGAGCATGCGTTGCGCTTGCGTCCGCGCGGCATCGAGCGCCGTGGCGCCGCCGGCGCGCGGGCCGGCGGCGAACGGCCGGCCCTCGATCGCCGCGTGCAGCAGGAACGGCGCGGCGGCCGCGCACAGCAGCATCGTGTCGAGATCGGCATCGTCCGGCGCCGGGCCGCGCATGCGTTCGAGCACGTCGTCGAGGCCGCGCAGCAGGCCGGACGCGGCCGCGAACACCGGCGCGACGCCCGCCGCACCGAGGTCGGCCGCGACCGACTGGGCGACCGAGCCCGGCGCCAGCGCGTCGGCGAACGCCGCGAGCCGCGCGGCGATCGCGGCCTCGTGCGCGCGATGGTCGGCGCGGCCGGGCGCGACGTCGAACCACAGATGCGCGAGCGCGCCTTCGAACGTCGTCGCGCCGATCAGCGCGTTCAGGTCGAGATCGCGCACGCGCAGCGCTTCGGGGTCGAGCGTCGCGCCGTCGATGTCGGTGCCGCGATGGCGCGTCGTCGGGCGGCCGAGCAGGTTGCGCGGCGCATCGGCGGTCGGGGCGGCGGGGATGCTGGAATCGAGAGTCGTGTCCATGTCATTCCGCCGCGGCGAGTTCGTCGCTGCTGACGCTGATCGCCGCGTGCGCCATCGCGGCGATCACGGCCGCGTGCTGGTCGACGACGGGCAGCACGTTCGCGAAGTAGTAGCGCGCGCTTTTCAGCTTGCCGCGATAGAACGCGAGCTCGGCCGGCATGTCGGCCGTTTCCGGCGCATCGAGCCGGCGTGCGGCGATCGTCGCCGATTCGAGCAGCACCCACGCCGACGTGACCACGCCGAACATCTCCAGAAAGCGCGTGTAGAACTGGCTGCTGCGATGCGTGTGGCCGTCCTGCACGTCGCGCGCGATGTCGTCGAGCGCGGCGGCGATCCGGTCGGCGCCCGCGCGCAGCGCGTCGAACAGCGGCCGAAGCTCCGCTTGCGTGCCGGCGTGATGCTGCTGGGCGAGGAATGCGTCGAGTTCGTCGCGGTAGTACTGGATCAGCCGCGAATGGCGGCCGAAGCCGAGCTTGTCGCGCACGAGGTCCTGCGCCTGGATGTAGTTCGTGCCTTCCCAGATCGACAGGATCTTCACGTCGCGCGCATTCTGCTCGACGGGGCTCGCGTCGGTATAGCCGAGCCCGCCATGCACCTGGATCGCGGTCTCGCAGATGCGCCATGCCTGGTCTGAGATGAACGCCTTGCAGATCGGCGTCAGCAGCAGTTGCAGCTTGCGGTGGCGCTCGATCTCGGCCGGGTCGGCGTCGGGCGTCGCTTCGAGCATCGCCGCGCGCGTCGCGGTCGCGGCGAGCTTGCCGAGCAGGCCGCGGCAACCGTCGACGCGGCTTTTCATGTCGACCAGCATGCGCTGCACGTCCGCATGCTCGACGATCGCGACGCGCGCGGCGTTCGTGTTCGACGCGCGCTCGATCGGCCGCCCCTGCAGCCGGCGGCCCGCATACTCGACCGCGTGCAGGTACGCGCTCGACGCGACGCCGACGCCGAACATCCCGGTGCTCATCCGCGCCTGGTTCATCAGCGGCATCAACTGCAGCAGGCCGACGTTGCGGCGGCCGCCGAGCAGCCAGCCTTTCGTCGTGCCGTTCGCGCCGAACACGAGATGCGTGTTCGCGCAGCCCTTGAGCCCCATCTTGCGCGGCAGGCCGATGCAGTCGACATGGTTCGGCCGCAGCTCGCCGGTCTCTTCGTCGGGCCAGAAGCGCGGCACGACGAGGCACGACAGCGAAAATGAATCCGGCGATGCGGTATCGATGCGCCCGAGCACGAAATACAGCGTGTTTTCCGTCAGCTCGTGCATGCCGGCCGAGATGTAGACCTTTTCGCCGTCGATCGCGTAGATATCGCGTTCGAGCGGCGTCGCGCGCAGCGCGACCGCGGTGAGGTCGGTGCCGGCCTGCGGTTCGGTCGCGCAGAAGCACGCGTCCCAGCGGTACGCTTCGAGCGGCGCGATCAGCGCCTTCTGATGCGGCGTGCCGTGCATCTGCAGCAGCTTGACCGCGGGGCGCGTGAAGCCGCCGTACGTCATGAACGACGGATTCGCGCCCATGAACATCTCGTAGATCATCTGCGTGACGATCGGCGGTAGCCCGTGCGCGGTGCCGAACAGCGTGTTCGACCACTCGTCGCGAAAACGCGCCCACAGCGCATGGAAATGCGAAGGAATCCGTACCTGGCCGTCGTCGAGCAGCGTGCAGCCCTCGACGTCCGCCTGCTGGTAGCTGCGCCCGAGGTCGAGCGCGAAGTCGCGCGCGCGTTCGAGCAGCGCGTCGACGGACGCACGATCGTGCGCGCTGTACGGTCCGTGTTCGAGAAAGTGCCGATCGGCCTCGAACAGTTCCCACAGAAAGAAGCGCAACTCGCGCAGGCTGACTTTGTATGCGCTCATCATGCGTCTCCTTCGATATCGAGCGCGGCGTCGAGGCCGCCGGCCAGATCGACGACGGCCGCCGCCGCCGCGCCATGCAGCGCCGCGTCCCATACGAGCACCGTGCGGCGTTCGCCTTCGTCGAGCGCGCCCGCGAGCCGGATCAGCGCGGCGGCCGATTCGGCCGACGACAGATGGCCGGCCCCGTCGTGCTGGATGCGCGCGCCCACCGGGATCGATGCGGCGTCGGCCACGCGCGCCGCGAAGCCGGGATCGAAGCCGGGCGGCACGCACCAGTCGATCTGGTTCGCGCGCAGGTTGGCCTGGTCGAGCGCGCGGCGAATCGCGCGGGCGGCGACCGGCGCGAGCGTGTCGCGCAGCGCGGCCGGCGCATCGGCCCACGGATCGGCGACCGATGGCCCGAACTCCATCGCGACGGCGCGCACGCCGCCCCACGCGGCCGGTTCCGGCGCCGGCCCCGCGCGCGATACGAGCAGCGCGGCGGCCGCGTCGCCGTAACCGACCAGATCGCCGAACTGGCGGAAGAACGGGTAGAGCCACTTGTCGCTGAGGATTACGAGCGCCTGGTCGCCTTCGTCGAGCAGCAGCCCGTCGAGCAGCATCAGCGCCGAATACCAGCCGAGCGTGCCGTTCTGGCCGAGCGCGAACGGCGTCACGCGCTGCAGCCCGAGTTCGTACTGCATGCGGCCGACGACCGAGTCGCCGATGCCTTCGTTGAGCGCGCAACTGGCGACGATCAGATGCGTCGTGCGCGCGAGCGCGCCGGAGCCGAGCTGGTCGCGCAGGTCGAGCGCCGCATCGGCGGCGAGATCGGCGAGGCTGCGCCCCGGCGGCGCGACGCGCAGCGCGGGCCGGCCGCCCGGCGCGAGGCGCGTGCCTTCGTCGGGCGTCAGCGCGCCCATGCCGCGCGGCCGCGCAAAGCGCGCCTGCGGCAGCGGCAGGTGCCGGTAGCCGGGATGGCGCTCCTGCGCCTGGATCGCGCTGAACACGACGGCGGGCGGCAGCACCACGACGCCGCCGGACAACGCGAGCGTGCCGGGCGCGGCGACGCGCGGCGCGCCGACACAGGGTTCATCGAGCGTCGACGGGGTCATGCGGCGGTCTCCTCGAGGTTCGGGCGCGCGAACGCGTCGCGATACTGCGCTTTTAGCGCCGGTCGGTCGATCTTGCCGTTCGGGTTGCGCGGCAACGCCGGCAGCGGCTCGACGACGAGCGGGTTCATGTAGGTGGGCAACGCGTCGCGGCACGCGCGGGCGATGTCGATGCGGCACGCGTCGGCATCGAGCGTCGACACGACGCACGCGGCGATCGCCTCGCCGAGCGCCGGATGCGGAACGCTGAATACCGCGGCCTCGCGGATGTGCGGCAGCGCGAACAGCACGTCCTCGACCTCGGTCGGGCTCACGCGATAGCCGGACGTCTTGATCATGTCGTCGCCGCGCGCGACGAAGTACAGGTAGCCGTCCGCGTCGCGCCGCACGATGTCGCCGGACCATACGGCGACGTCCGGGCGCGGAATCTCGCCGTGCCGGCGCGGCAGCGGGCGAAAGCGCTGCGCGGTCAGCTCGGGCCGGTTCCAGTAGCCGAGCGTGACGAATGCGCCGCGATGCACGAGTTCGCCGGGCTCGTCGGCCGCGCATTCGCTGCCGTCCGCGCGCAGCACGAGGATTTCCGCGTTCGGCACGGCCTTGCCGATCGACGTCGGGCGCAGCGCCGCATCCGCGGGCGGCAGGTAGGTCGAGCGGAATGCTTCGGTCAACCCGTACATCAGGTACGGCGACGCGTGCGTGAACAGCGCCTGCAGACGGTGCAGCAGCGGCGTCGCGAGATGGCCGCCGGTGTTCGCGAAGCGGCGGATCCGCGTGCGCGCGGCGTCGCTCCAGCCGGCCGACGCGAGCTGCATCCACAGCGGCGGCACGCCGGTGATCGACGTGACGCCGAACGCGTCGCAATGGCGCGGTACTTCGGCCGGCTGCAGGAAGTCGAGCGGCGTGTAGCACGCGCCGGACGCCAGCGCGGTCGTCAGCTGGCTCAGGCCCGCATCGAAGCTGAGCGGCAGCACGCCGAGCACGACGTCGTCGTCGGCGAGCTGCTGGTACGCGGCGACGCTGAACGCGCCCGACACCAGGTTGCGGTGCGATACGACGACGCCTTTCGGCTTGCCGGTCGAGCCGGACGTGTAGAGCAGCGCGGCCGGATCGTCGTCGACCGGGCGGCCGGCGGGGGCCGCCGCCGACGTCGGCGTGTCGGTGCCGGGCGAATCGATCGCATCGGCCAGTTCCTCGATCAGCAGCGTGCGCGTGCCGACGAGCGCGGCGAGCGCCGGCAGGCGCTTGAGCCGCTGCGCACCGGTCACGAACAGCGCGGCGCCGCTGTCGGCGACGATGTGTTCGATCTGCGCTTCCTTCAATTGCGGGTTGACCGGCACGAAGATCGCGCCCAGCGCGTTGGCCGCGAGCATCGCGACCACGGTTTCGATGCGCTTCGGCGCATAGATCGCGACGCGCTCGCCCGGCTGCACGCCGCGCGCCGCGAGTACGGCGGCGGCGCGCCGGACCGCGTGGGCAAGCTGGTCGTAAGTCAGCGTGCCGCCGCCGTCGGCATAAGCCGGACGATGCGGCCAGCGCGCGGCGCCATGTTCGAGCAGGTCGGCGATGCTGATCAATGCGTTCATGATCGGCTCCTCTGGTTCAGGCAGGCCGCACGTACACGTGCGCGGCTTCGTGGGACAGGAAATGCGCCATCGAGTACGTGCGGTGATACGCGCCGCAGCGGGCGAACACCGCGATGTCGCCGACTTGCGGCGGCGCGCCCGTGTCGTCGCGGCCGATTACGTCCGCGCGGCTGCAGGTGCTGCCGACGTAGAGCGTCGGCACGCCGCGCGACGGCGGCGCGGGCGCGCGGCGCACGAGCGACGGCGCGGCCAGGCGGCGCATCACCGATTCGGTCTGCGCGAGCAGGAACGCATGGGACAGGCCGCCGTCGCAGACGGCGATCGTGCGGTCCTGCCACGCCTTCACCGCGACGACGCGCGTCGCGAACACGCCCGCATCGGCGAAGATCGCGCGGCCGGATTCATGGGCGAGCGAATACTGGCCGGCCAGCGGCGCGAGCGCGGCGGCATAGCGCTCGAACGCGGCATCGCCCGGATGATCGTCGGCGAAGCCGCCGCCGAGACTCAACGAGCCGAGCGGCGCGCCGTTGGCCGGCGCGAGATCGCGGGCGAGCGCCGCGAGCAGTTCGGGCAGCGCGAGCGTGTCGGGCTGCGCCGGGTCCTGGCGGATGAACGAATGCGGGCCGGAGAACACGTGCAGCCCGGCGACGGGCAAGCCGACGGCCGCGAGCGTGCGCACCGCGTCGTGCGCCTCGTTCGGCGTCATCCCGAAGTGGTCGTGCCACTGCGCCCGCGCATGAACGCCGGCCAGCGCGCCGGCGTTCACGCGCAGCAGCACGGCGCCCGGCGTGCTGCCGCCGGCCGCCGCTTCGCGCGCGAGCGGCACGAAACGCGCGACCGCGTCCGGGTTGTCGAGCACGAAATGGCAGCGCGACGCGAGCCCCGCACGCATGAACATCTCGTCCATCGACGGATTGTTCAGGTAGCGCGGCGTCCTGATCCGGCCGATTACCGCATCGAGTTCGCCGCGGCTCGCGAGTTCGACGCCGTCCTCGTACGCATGCGCGCAGCGCGCGAGCATGTCCTGGTTCGGGTTCGCCTTCAGCGACACGATCAGCCGCGTGCCGAGCCGTGCCTTCAGCGACCGGTAGCGGGCGATCGCGACCTCCGGCTCGTACACGTAGCACGGCGTACGCAGGTCGGCGATCCACGCGTGATCGGCGGCGGGCGGAAGCGGGCGCTCAGGCGTCATGGCGGCCCACCGGATGAAGCGTGGCGGCCGCATACGCGCCGCAGTTCGACTGCATCACGCCGAGCACGCGCTTGCCGTGCGCGAGCGCATCGAGCCCGACGTCGGCCAGGTTGATCGGGAAATCCGAACAGCACGCGTGGCCGCGCGCATGGATGTTGTCCGCATAGAGCCGCTCGGCCGGCACGCGCATCGCGCGGCACAGCGCGTTCCAGCCGGGCAGGTCGGCGTTGTGCGGCAGCACGAGGTCGTACGCGTCGAGCGCATGCGGCTCGAGCGCGACGGCCGCGTCGATCGCCCGGCGCGTGTACGGCCACTCCATCATGATCAGGTCGGCCTCGTTCGCGGCGACCGTGTCCGACCCGCGATGCCATTTCGCGTGCGTTTCGATCGCGATGCCGCCGAGCCGGTTCTTCGTGCTGTTGCGCGCGATCAGCATCGCGGCCGCGCCGTCGCACTGCACACCCGTCATCTGCCGCATCCGGTAGTCCTCGCCGTACACGCGATCGGACGACACGACGAGCGCCGCGTCGAGCCGCGGATGGCGGCGCATCAGCGCGCGCACGGTTTCGATGCCGGCCGCGACCGACACGCAGTTCAGTTGCGCGACGGAGCCGAGCCACAGCGGCTCGATGCCGAACTGCGCGGCCACTTCGTGCGGCAGGCTGCGCGGCGCCGGCGGCACGCTGAATTGCTGCGTATGCACGTGCACGATCGCACCGACGTCGGACGGATGCACGCGCGCGGTGTCGAGCAGCCGGCCGACCGCCGCGATCGCGAGATCGGTCTCGCTCGTGTCGAGCGCCATGTGGAAATAGCGGCTGCCCGACTGCGCGATCGCGGCCGCCCGCTGGGCCGGATAGTCGCGCTCGGCGGCCCAGGCCTCGATGTCGACGGGCGGGCCCGGCAGCTCGTAGGCCACCGCGTCGATGCCGATCCAGAAGCCGGCGTCGCGGGATGCGTGGGAAGAGGGCATCGTCATGTCAGTTGAGCGGCATCGCCGCGTAGTCGAGGACGTCGAGCTTTTCGAAGGTCGCCTGCACGGTCGGCGTGAGCAGGCCCATTTCGCGGATCGTCGGCACGAGGCGCCGGAAGATCGAGCGGCGGATCGAGCTCGACACCGGCGATTCGCGCACCATCGCGCTGCATTCGCGCTTGGACAGCCCCATCGGTTCCCAGATGTCGTCCGCGCACAGGTGCTCGTACAGCACGGCCGCGCCTTCGCAGATGAACTCCTCGCGCTCGCGCAGTTCGTGCGAACTCATTTCCGCGTACACGCGGCACAGCGTGATCCGGCCGACCGCGAAGTGGCGCGCTTCGTCGCGCTGGATCCGCAGGAACAAGTCCTTGATGAACGGGTCGGTGCTGTACGCGACGACGCTCTGGAAGATCGACAGCGCGATGCCTTCGACGAGCACCTGCATCCCGAGGTTCGTCATGTCGAGCGCGCTGCTCGTGATCGTGTCGTGCAGCAGCCCCTTCAGCGAGCGGCTCATCTGGTAGCTGACGTCGAGCTTCTCGTTGACGAGCTTCGCGTACGCCTCGACGTGGCGTGCTTCGTCCATCATCTGCGCGGCCGCGCACAGCCGCGCGCTCAGGCCGCTCTCGGCCGACGCGAGCTTCGACGCGCAGATCAGCGCGGCCTGCTCGCCGTGCAGGATCTGCGACAGCAGCCAGCCCTGCGCGTGATGGCGCACCTCGCGCTTGTCGGCGTCGGCGAGCTTGCCCCACAGCTCGGTGCCGTAGATCAGGAGCGTCGGGTCGGGCATGCCGAGCGGGTTGGCCGGATCGAGGTTGTGGCGCCAGTCGACGTCGGTCGCGACGTCCCACTGCGCGGCCTTCGCCTTCTCGTACAGCCGGTTCAGCGCCTCTTCGCGCAGCGCGTAGTCGTTCGACATCAGCGCGTCGACGGGCATCGACCAGCGGATATCGGCCGTGTCCTGCATCACGGTAAGCGTGTCATTCATGTCAGGGTCTCCCCGGCCGCGCGGCGGCGCCGGAATGATGGGCGGAATCGGTGAGCGGGGCGGCGGCGCGCGACGCGCCCGGATGCGGTTCGAGCCGGATCGCGAACGACGGCCACGCGCCGCGCAGTTGCGCGTCGAACGCGTCGGCGAGCCGCGCGGGCCAGATCGCGCAGCACACGCGGTTGTCGCCGGCGAATTCCGCATCGCGCAGAATGCGGTCGCCGATCCATACGACCGGTGCGCCGCGCGCGGCGTCGCGCAACGCTTCGTCGTACAGGTGCACGCCGAGCAGCACGTGCGGCGCGAGCAGTTCGGCCGGCAGCGCGCCGAAATACGGCGCGCACACTTCGATGAACACGCGGGCATCCGGATGCACGGCGTCGCGGATCCGCGCGGTGATTTCCGCGAGGAATCCGAAATACTGCACGTGGTCGAGCAGCACGCGGCGCTCGCCGCCGGCCGCGTCGTACGCATTGCCCGCGTCGTACGCGTCGCCGGCCGCTTCCGCGAGCGCGGCGCGCGCATAGTCGGCCGGCGTGCCGAGCGGCATCCGGTACGCGCTGGCCGCGACCGCGACCGGCTGCCGCGCGTCGCGCTCGATCCGGTAGGTGAAATGAACGGGACGCACCATGTCATGCCTCGCCGTCGAGAGAGAACGTCGCGTCCGGCGCGAACGCGACGTCCGCGATCGCGTAATAGCCGTTCAGCGCGAGCGAGCAGACGGCCGCGCGGCGCGGCGTGTCGCCGTCGCGGTGCGCGAGCAGCACCGACAGCCACGGGTCGCTGCCGAACGCATGCCCGAACACGCCGTGGCCGTCCGGCAGCAGCGGTGTCTTGCCGACCGACGCGAGCAGCGCGCGACGCGACGTGGCCGGGAAGAACGGCAGCGCCGCGTGCAGCCCGGGGCGCGCCGCGCAGAACGTGCGGATGTCGCGGCCGAGCCGCACGACCGCGCTGGCCGGCGGCGCGGCGTCGGCGGTCACCGACTGCGCCGGTTCGCGGCCGACGTCGACGAGCAGCGTGCAGATGCCGAAGCCCGAGCGTCCCCATGCGGGATTGCCGTGCCAGTACGTATAGCCGTGCACGTCGACGTCGACGATCTGCAGCAGCAACGTGCGCGGCCCCGTCTCGGCCGCGGTCGCGAGCGTGCGGCGCAGCACGTAGCCCCAGCCCGCGCATTCGTACGAGCAGGTCATCCAGTCGGGCGTGTAGTCGTTCGCGCCGGCCAGCGCCTGCGCGAACACGCGATGCTGCGGCGAATCGTTCATCAGCAGCATCGACAGGATCGTCGAGCTGACCACGTAGTCGTCCGCGCCGACCGCGCCGCACAGCCGCTCGCGTTCGGCGCACGCGAGCGTGCCGATCGCGCGGGCCGTGTCGTCGAGCGGCGCGGCCACGCCGTCGCGCGACGGCGCGACGCGCCGGTACGCGAGCGCCTGCACGGTCAGCGCAGTGGCCGGGGCCGGCTGGACGGCGGCGGCCGCCATGGGGGCGAGGGGCGCGAGCATCGCCGTGTCAGGCCGCGTGCTGCTGGCTGCGCAATTGCGCGTCGAGCTGCTGCAGCGTCGTGTACTGCGTGATGTTCAGCGCTTCCGGATCGATCGAACCGTAAAGCTGTTCGCAGAACACGATCAGCTCGACGATGTTCAGCGAATCGATGCCGAGTTCGCCGATGCCGGCGTCCGTGTCGACGGTTTCGACGTTGAGGATCTTCGCGACTTCGCGGGACAGGATGTCGAGCGCGTCGGCCGGAACGTTCTGGGTCGTCATGAGAGGAGCTCCTGGAGTTGAGTGGGTTTGATCGGGATCGATCGGCCTGTCGCGTGGGTCAACTGCCGGCTTCGCAGCGCAGGCTCTTGCGAAGCTCGTGATAACAACGGTACGAACTGCCTTCCATCTTCGAAAACGCCAGCAGGTCGCGCTGGTCGTCGAACAGCTGCACCTTGCCGTCGCGCACGAGCGCGGACAGGAACTCGTTCGACAGCAGCTTGATCGCGAGCACGCGCTGCACCTTGCCGAAGCTGTAATGCGCGTCGTCGGTCTGGGCGCGCGCGGCGTCCGCGATGAAGCGGTGCACGGCGCGCGCGTCGGCGTCGAGCTCGATGCGGCCCGTCCGTTCGAGCCAGCCGACGTGCGCCATCAGCGCGCGAACGAAGTACGGCCGCACGACGGTCAGGTATTTGTTGAACACGGTCGGGCCGCCGATGCGCAGGCGATCCTCGGCGGCGACGCGCACCTGGCCGCCAACGTTCGCAAGCTGCAGGTTGCCCGCGAGGAACGGCGCGCCGCAGGTCGTGCGTTTCAGTTTTCGATACTCGTCGGGCCACACGAGATAGGCGGCCGGGAACATCACGCCCGGCACGCGTGCCGCGACGACGGCCATGCAGTCGCGATGCGCCTCGATGCCCCATACCTTGTCGACGGTCAGCGCGAGCCCGTTGTCGTCGCTGCGCACGACCGTGCGCCAGGCAGCCAGGGTCGGGCCGCCGCCATCGCTCATCAGGAACGCGAAGTGGTGGCCGGCGTCGATGCATTCGCATGCGCGGCGATTCTGGTCGTCGGAGAAGAACAGCCCGAACATGATGCGGATGAACGCGCGCATGAACGGCTTGAACAGGTGATGAAATCCTTCGCGGCCGATCTGTTCGAGCAGCGCTTCGGTGAGCGGCGCCTCGTCGTGCCGCAGCGGTGTCGACGCGGACGCATCCGGCAGTACGTCCGGTACGGCGGTGCGCAGCGCGATCACCATCTCGCTGTCGAGCAGCCGCACGGCGGCGGCTTCGACGAGCCGGGCCGCCGCGTGCGGCGGCGTGCCGATCGCGTCGAGGTGGCGCAGCACCGGATACGCGGCCTGGTCGGCCACGCGCAGGCGCAGCGGCGGTGCGATCGGGGTGGGGGCGGAAAGCGTGGACATGGCAGGGTTCCAGTCAGAAACGCACGCGCACGGCGGCGTCGATGCGGGTGCCGAGACCGACCATCCGGTACTCGGAACTGCTGTCGGAAAACGCGTGCGACACGGCGACATCGACACTCGCGCGTTTGTTCACGTCGGCGACGACCTGCGCGATCGCCAGCAGGCCCTTGTCCTGCGGCGAATAGACGCCGCGCAGCGAATACTCGACGCGGCCGATCTTCTTGCCGAGCCGCGCGAACAGGTAGTCGCGCAGGTTGCCGTCGACGCTCACGAAGTTGGCCGTGCCGCCGAGGCCGGCCAGCGCGGCGCCGGGCGCGACGGGCAGCAGCGCGTTGTTCGCCTGCGCCGCGCCGACCATCCGGCGCCACTGGCTTGCGTCGTAACGCGCTTCGTCGTGCGACCACTCGACGATCAGCGACAGGTTGCCGGGCAGCGCGCTCTGCATGCCGAGCGCGCTGCGCCACATGTACTGGCGATCGTTGCGGCGATCGACGGCGTCGTACGCGGCCGCCGAATCGAGCGGCGTACCGTTCGCGATGAAGGCCGGCAGCGGCCGCGTCGTGCCGCGTTCGAGCCACGCGCTCGCATAGACGGTGTTCGAGCGCGCGACGTCGAACGACAGCGTCGCGCCCGCGCCGCCACGGCCCGCGTGATGGCCCGCGAGCAGCGCGGCCGAGCCGCCCGACCAGTTGTAGGCGCCGCGTAGGAGCTGCGTCGCGCCTTCGACGTCGCGGTTGTCGACGTCGTTGCGCAGCGTGCGGTTCTCGCCGGCGATGAACTGCAGCGTGGTTTGCTCGCCCGCCCATTTCGCTTCGACGAGCGGCGTGCCTTCGACGTCGCCGTAGCGATCGTAGATGTCGGCCGTCGCGGCCCGTTTCTGGAAGAAGCCGAGCGGGAAGAACGCCTGCGACGTGTCGAGCGCGTCGATCCGCTTGCCGGCCGTGAGCGTGATGCCGTTGTCGAACGCGTAGCGCACGCCGGCTTCGTTGAAGCGGCTCGCCTGCGCGCCGAGCGAGTGATTGCTGGCGACCACGCGCGCGTTCACGAACAGGTTCTCGCCATCGATGCGCGCGAGCAGCCCGGCTTCCTGCTGGTTGCGCGGCGAGTCGCCGATCAGGCGGCCGAGCAATGCGCGGCCGTCCATGCTGTCGACGGAGCGCGCGTAGCCGATGCCGTTGAGCGTGCCGAGCTGGTCCATCAGCGATTCTCCATGCGCGAGCGTGCAGCCGAGCGCGAGCGGGATCGCGAGCGCGACACCGGGCCAGCCGCGGCGGGCGCGATCGGGTGATGAGCGGAGGCGGTCACGATGAGCATCGGCATCGGCGTCGTACTCACTGGCCATCGGCGAGCGTGTCGGGGTTGAACCAGCCCGACGGGATCTTGCGCGGCTGACCGTCGAGGATGTCGACGACGCTCGCGCGCTGCTTCTCGATCTCGTTGCGATAGGTGATCTTGCGGATCACCTTGCGGCCGTTCGCGTCGACCGGCGCGGAGAAATCGGCGCTGCGAAACAGCAGGCCGCTCGCGAGGAAGAACTGCGCGCGCACCGGCACGTCGGTGTCGGGCGTGACCCACAGCTTGATCGTCGGATAGACGTTGTCGGGATCGGTCGCGCTCAGGTCGAGTTCGGTGGCCGGCTTGCCGGCGATCGTGGTCGTGCCGGGGGCGGCCGTCGCGCGATAGCTGTCCGCCCAGTGCGTGCGCGTGATGTCGCTGATCACGACTTCGCCCTGCAGCCGCTGCATCCCGTTGATGCGCACCGCGCTGCGCGTGTTCGGCACGTAGAACCAGTGCCCGCGCGTCGTCGCGAGGTACTTCTGGCCGTCGTTCTCGCCGCTGCGCGTCAGCGCGAGCGTGTCGCCGTTGCCGCGCGTGTAGACGAGATAGCGCGTCGCGTCGCCGGACTGTCCGCCGACCTCGTTGGTGATCTCGATGTTGGTCTGCGTATCGGCGGCCGTGCTGCGGTACGCGTCGGCACGGGCGAGCATGGTCTGGGCCGTCGGCGTGTCGGCCGCCTGCGCGGCGAGCGGCGCGCACGCGACGAGCGCGGCGA
Organism: Burkholderia sp. AU32262; assembly: GCF_020419985.1. Lineage (NCBI taxonomy): Bacteria > Pseudomonadati > Pseudomonadota > Betaproteobacteria > Burkholderiales > Burkholderiaceae > Burkholderia > Burkholderia sp. AU32262. Next base: position 29,845 of record NZ_JAIZRS010000013.1, on the reverse strand, counting down.
ACGTCAGGCGAATGCGATTCATGGGGCGAGTCCTTCGAGGATGTTGCGTTTCGCGAGACCGAGCGTCGCGAGCAGCGTCGCGGCCACGCCGAGCACGACGAACGCGGCTTCGACGGCGGCCACGGCGGCGGGCGACACCGTGAATTCGAGCAGGATCGGCTTCACGCGGCCGGGCGGCGCGGGCAGGTGGATCTGCGCGTGATTGAGCGCGACCATCGTCAGCAGCGCGAGCGCGATGCCGGCGGCCGCGCCGAGCAGGCCGAGCAGCGCGGTTTCCTGGATCAGCACGCCGCGCACCGTCGCGGCCGGCACGCCGAGCGCGCGCAGCGTCGAGATCTCGCGGCGGCGTTCGACGATGCTCATCAAGATCCAGTTGCTCATCGACAGCAGGATCGTCACGCACAGGATCGCGCCGAACACCGAGAACTGGTTCTTGTACAGCGCGACGACCTGGTGATAGAGCGACACGAGCTGGTCCCAGGTCTTCACGTCGAGCGTCGGCAGCGCGGCGCGCAGCGTCGCGGCGGCGGCCGGCGTGCCGGCGGTGTCGTCGAGGAACACCGCGATGCGCGACGCGCGGTCGGTGCGCAGCAGCGCCTGCGCGGCCGTGAACGTCACGTCGACGATCCGTTCGTCGACGTCCTTGTTGCCGGTGCTCATCACGCCGACGATCTGCGCGTCGGTCGCGTTGATGCCGCCGTGCGCGGTCGACGCCATCAACTGCACGACCGAGCCGACGCGCACGCCGAGCTTGCGCGCGAGTTCCGCGCCGACGACGACTTCGGTGCCGGCATTCGTCGGCGACAGATAGCGGCCCGACAGCACCGTGTGATAGTCGAAGAAGCCGGGCGGCTCGCGGTTCGGCTCGATCCCTTCGCCGACGAAGCCGTAGCTGAGGTCGCCGTTCGACACGAGGCCGTCGAAGTCGATGCCGCGCGCGGTCGTCGCGACGCCGCGCAGCTTTGCAATCGCCTGCGTGGCGGCCGCCTGCTCGTCGGCGGTCAGCCCGTACTGCAGCGGCCGCTCGCCGATCAGGTCGAGATAGCCGTGGTGCAGCACCTGCACATGGCCGACGCCGCTGTCGATCGACCCTTCGCGCACCGCGTCGAAGGTCGCGATCACGTAGCCGAGCGCGAGGCTCGACGCGAACGCGGCGACGCCGATCATCGCCATCGTCAGCACGGTGCGGCGCTTGTTGCGCCAGAGGTTACGCCACGCAAACGTCGACCAGTTCACGATTCACTCCCGGTACGCCGTCGCGCATCTCGATGCGGCGCGGCAGGTGCGCACACAGACGATCGTCGTGCGACGCAATCAGAAAGGCGGTGCCCAGCGTGCGGTTGGTGTCGAGGATCAACTCGGCGACCGCCCGCGCGTTGGCGCTGTCGAGGCTCGCGGTCGGCTCGTCCGCGATCACGATCGCCGGCTCCTTGGCGAGCGCGCGGGCCAGCGCGACGCGCTGCTGCTCGCCGCCGGACAGCTCGCCGGGGCGATGCCGTTCGCGCGCGGCGAGCCCCACCGCGTCGAGCATCGCGCGCGCGTTCGCGCCGCGTGCGCGGCGTGCCCCACGCGAAGCAGCCGAGCTCGACGTTCTCGAGCGCCGACATCACCGGAATCAGGTTGAATTGCTGGAACACGAAGCCGATGCGTTCGCGGCGAATCCGTTCGAGCGTGTCCGGCGCGTCGTCGATCCGGCGGCCTTCGAGCCAGCGTTCGCCGCTGCTCGGCACGTCGAGAAAGCCTGCGAGGTTCAGCAGCGTGCTCTTGCCGCTGCCCGACGGGCCGACGAGCGCGACGACGTCGCGCGGAGCGATCGAGATCGTTGCGCCGCGCACCGCGACGACGCGGCCCGCACCTTCGTACACGCGCGTGACGTCGCGTAGTTCGAGCACCGGCGAAAGCGACGCGGGCGTCATGCGAACGCTCCCTGGCCGGCTTCGGCGACGGCGGCCGATGCGGCGATCACGGGCAACGCGCCGTTCGCATAGAGATCGCGGCATTTCAGGCGCTGCAGCTTGCCGCTCGTCGTGCGCGGCAGCGAGCCGGGTTCGACGAAGCACAGATCCTGCGCGGCGAAGCCGATGCGCGACGCGAGCAACTGCTGGCACTCGGTGCGCGTTTGCGGCGTCGCGTCGACGGGCCGTGCCTCGATCGCGACGACCAGCCGCTCGGTGCCGGTTTCGGGGTCGGGCAGGCCGAACGCGATGCACGTGCTCTTGCGCAGCGCGCTGTGCGACGCGAGCGCTTCCTCGATCTCGTGCGGGAAATAGTTGCTGCCGCGGATGATGATGACTTCCTTCTTGCGGCCGAGGATATGCAGCTGGCCGTCCGCGACGTAGCCGATGTCGCCGGTGCGGAACCAGCCGTCGGCCGTCAGCGGCGCGGCGATCGTGCCGTCGTCGGGATTCAGGTAGCCGAGCATCACCGACGTGCCGCGGATCGCGACTTCGCCGACCGCGCGGTTGCCCAGCGCATGGTCGCCGTCGTCGAGGATGCAGAACGCCATCCCGTCGATCGGCGTGCCCATCGCGAGCACCGTTTCGGTCTCCGTCTCGCGCCCGTCGTTCGCGGCGGCCGGCTGCGCGTCGCGGCGCTCGATCAGCGCGCGCCGGTCGAGCGTATCGGTGATCACGTACGGTGCGCCTTCAACCGCGCCTTCGTGCCATGCACGATGCATCGATACCGCGAGCGTCGATTCGGCCATCCCGTAGCACGGCTGCAGCGCCGACGCCGCCAGCCCGTACGGCGCGAACGTCGCGGCGAAATCACGCAGCGTCGCGTCGTCCACGCGTTCGCCGCCGATGAAGATGTTGCGGCACGCGGACAGATCGACGCCGTCCATCGCGGCGGCATTGAAGCGGCGCACGCAGTAGCGCAGCGCGAAGGTCGGCACGGACGTCGTCGTCGCGCGTGCCGATGCGATGCGCTTCAGCCAGCCGAGCGGATTCCGGATGAAGCTGTTCGGCTGCATCATCAGCAGCGGCGCACGGTAATGCAGATTGGACAGCAGCGTGAGCAGCCCCATGTCGTGATAGAGCGGCAGCCACGACGCGGTGCCGTCGCCGGCCGCGATATCGAAGCGCACCGACCCGCCGATGCCGAGCACGTTCGCGATCACGTTCTCGTGGCTCAGCACCGCGGCTTTCGGATGCGACGTCGAACCCGACGTGAGCTGGACATGATGCGGATCGTGGCCGCTCTTCGCGCTGATTGGCGCGCGCGCGCCGGCATTCGCGGCGCTCGACAGCGTCGCGAGATCGACGACGCGCGTGGCGGCCGCCGGAAACGCGTCGTCGCGCCAGGCCGCGGCCTGCGCATCCGAGGCGATGACGAGGCGCGGCCGGTACAGCTCGCACGCGACGTCCGCCACCTGCCGCGCGGCCGTCGGGCGCCGCACGGGAACCGGCACGGTGCAGGGCAGTGCACCCGTCATCACGCAGGCCATCATCGCGGCCGCATGCTCGACCGACGCGGGCAGCGCGAGCATCACCAGATCGTTCTCGCGCACGCCGAGCTCGTGCAGCGCGCCGGCCTGGCGAAACACCTCTTGCGCGAAGTGCCGGTACGTGATGCCCGCTTCGCGACCCGCATCATCGACGAACGTCATGCGATGCGTGGCGCCCGCGACGTCCTCGAGCGATTCGATCAGGCGATGAATGGTGGATGCGTACTTCGTCACGAGGGTTCTCCCCTTGAGGAACACGGCCGCTCGCGCCACGGTGCCGGCGGCGCCGTTCGTCGAGTGAAGAGGATTCTTGCCGGATCGATCGGCGGCGACAAACGGAATCTATGCAGGCTATGCATGAGCGGCACGCATCCACGAGGTGACTGGTCGGTCTCATTCGACCGGTCGTCTAGTTCACGATGTGGTGCGCTCATGCGCGGACGTCATGCAATGCGTTCGGAAAATTCGTTTGTCCGAAACATCGACTCACAGAAGAATGGCAACCCGGCAGCGCGCCAGCGTCGCCGCGTCATCGTGCCGGGCAACCCGGCCCAAGGAGAGCGTCTTGTCCGTCACCTCATCGCTTGTCGCCCGGCCGAAACCGGTTACAGACATGAAGAGCCGCCCGAGCGGCGTGGTCTTCTCGCTGAAGCTGGTTGTATACGTTGCGCTCGTCGCGCACGGGATGATGTTCGCGCTGTCGGCGCTCGTGATCCTGAAGGCGGTCGGCATCCTGCTGATCGGTGCGATGTATGCGCACGGCGTCGAGCTGCAGCACCAGGCGCTGCATTACCAGGGATTCCGCAGCAAGCGCCTGAACATGGTGTTCGGCGTGCTGCTCGGCATGCCGATGCTCGTGTCGTTCCACGCATACCAGGACAGCCACCTGCGCCACCACCGGCTGCTCGGCACGCCGGAGAACAAGGAGTTCTTCGACTACGGCGACCAGTACGGCGCGAGCCCCGTCGTCAATGTCGGGCTGTGGATGTGGCGGCTGTCGATGGCCGCGCACTATATCCAGTTCGCGAGGAACGTCGTGAAGCTCGTCGTGCCGGGTGCGCGCTTCGGCGACAATGCGCTCGTGTCGCGCTCGATCCGCCGCGACTACCTGCTGATGGCGGCCGCGATCGCGCTGCTCGCGGCGCTGTCGTTCGTGCTGCACACGTGGTTCGTCGTCTGGGTGTGGGTCGTCCCGCTCGTGTTCGTCGCGGCGCCCGTGCACGCGCTGGTCGAGATGCCCGAGCACTACCGCTGCGACCTGACGAGCACCGACCCGTTCCGCAACACGCGGACGATCGAGAGCAACGCGTTCATGACGTGGTTCACGAACGGCAACAACTATCACGTCGAGCATCACATGATGCCGAACCTGCCGATCGAGCGGTTGCACGACCTGCATGGCGCGATCGCGCCGCGCATCCGCTATTACCATCGCTCGTATCGGCAGTTCTACCATGCGCTGCTGCGCGGCCGGCTCGCGCCGCGTTCGGTGGACGACGATCGGGACGATCGCGAGCCCGATGCGGAAGCCGCCGCGCCGGCGTCGACGCAGTCGGCATGAGCGCCGGTGCGGATTGCATGGCGACGACGGTGACGACGATGCTCTACCCGGAACTTTTCAGGTCGCTCGAAGCTGTCCGCTGGGACATGGAGAAGGACATTCCGTGGGACAGGTTCGACGCTTCGCTGCTCACCGACGAGCAGGCGAAGACGATCAAGATGAACGCGATCACCGAATGGTCGGCGCTGCCCGCGACGGAAATGTTCCTGCGCGACAACCAGCACGACAGCGACTTTTCCGCGTTCATGAGCGTGTGGTTCTTCGAGGAGCAGAAGCATTCGCTCGTGCTGATGGAATACCTGCGCCGCTTCAAGCCGGAGCTGGTGCCGATGGAGGAGGAACTGCACGCGGTGCGCTTCCAGTTCGATCCTGCGCCGCCGCTCGAGACGCTGATGCTGCACTTCTGCGGCGAGATCCGTTTGAACCACTGGTACCGCTGCGCGGCCGACTGGCACACCGAGCCCGTCATCAAGCAGATCTACGAAACGATTTCGCGCGACGAGGCGCGTCATGGCGGCGCGTATCTGCGCTACATGAAGAAGGCGCTGAACAACAGCGGCGACGTCGCACGTGCGGCCTTCGCGAAGATCGGCGTGCTGATGGCGTCGGCGCGCCGCACCGAGAAGCCGCTGCACCCGACCAACCTGCACGTGAACCAGGCGCTGTTCCCGCGCGACACCGTGCAATCGCGCCTGCCGGATCCGGAATGGCTCGAGCGCTGGCTCGACGAGCAGATCCGCTTCGACGGCGAGTGGGAGAAGAAGGTGGTCGAGCGGATCCTGCACAACCTGTCGATCCTGTTCGAGCGCACGTTCGCGACCGCGCAGGAGCTGAACCGCTATCGCCGCGAAGTGACGGCGCGGGCGAATGGGGTGCCGGGCAACGCGTAGTGAATCGGCCCTCGCGCGGCGCGGCGACCCGCGGCCCCCGGATTCCGGCCGACAGGCGAACCCGATGCACGCTGACCGGCGTTGCCGGCCGGCAGGTTATTCATTTCCGGAAATAATCGGCTCATCAGTTTCTTGAACCCGTATGGCAAGCTTGAATGTCGTGTGTTTAGTATTGTTAAATAAACGTTGAATTCCGGATTTAAAAGGCATTTTGCTTGCCTGTTGCGGGTGGTTTGTTTTTTCGCAATCCGGAAAACATAATGAATAGTCGGCTGATTGAAATTGAATTGTATGCGTCGGATGCCGGCTTTCCCGGTACGAAGCAATCGCCGAGACAGCGGCTGATTTAGCAGATAAATACCTGTTTTGGCGAGAATTTTTCCACTGTTTCCGAGCCCTCAATTCACTTGCATATCGATTTACAAAATCACTACCCGATAATATTTGTGTAAGAAAATACCGATGCAACGAAATTCGATAGATAAATACAAGTGTCACGATTGAAAATAAGAATGGAATGCATCCGTGCTTTCACTATAAAATCGTTTCAGAATCCAAATAGGAGAGACGATTCAGGGAGACGAACGGCAACTTGCCTGTCGGTGGGTGTAACTTTGAGGCGGCGGTATGGCTAATGTGAGATTGGCAAAGAGATTGAGAAGTTTGCCTTCGCTGGATTTCCTGAGAGGCTTCGAATGCGCGGCGCGCCATTTGAGCTTCACGCGTGCGGGGCAGGAACTGAACGTCACGCAGTCGGCCGTGAGCCGCCAGGTCAAGGCGCTCGAGGAGCAGCTCCGGATCGAGCTCTTTCATCGGCACATTCGTTCGCTGACGTTGACCGACAAGGGGCGCGAGTTGTACGACGCGATCTCGTTCGCGTTGTCCGATCTCGAATCCGTGGTCGGCAAGCTGTCGTCGAGTGTCGGCCAGCGCGCCATCTCGTTGTCGACCACCGTCTCGTTTGCCGCGCTGTGGCTGATTCCGCGCCTCGGTTCGTTCCGCGCAAGCTATCCGGACATCGACGTGCGCGTGTCGGCCACGAGCGAAATCGAAGATCTCAAGCGCAAACGTTTGCATCTGGCCGTGCGCTATGCCGGCCCGTATACGTCGACCGACGATACGGACGTGCTGTTTCGCGAGCGTGTCGTGGCCGTATGCAGCCCGAGCCTGATGACGGCGGCGGGCGACGCCGCGTCGATGAAGCCGGCCGACCTCGACAAGCACGTGCTGCTGCATCTCGACGACCCGCGCGGCGAATGGCCGTGGCACGGGTGGAGCCAATTGCTGAAGGAACTCGGCGTGCCGCGGCTGCGGCCGGCCGGCGCGCTGCACTTCAGCCAGTACGATCAACTGATCCAGGCGGCGGTCGACGGACACGGCATCGCGATCGGAAGGCGGCCGCTGGTCGACGGGCTGTTGAAGCAGGGGCGGCTCGTCGAGCTGTTCCCGCATTGCACCGTTGCATCGGGCAGCTATGTGCTCGTGCAGAACCCCGATGCTTGCAACGAATTCGATATCGCGGTGCTGACCAACTGGCTGCTCGAACAAGCGTGCCATCCGCTCGTGTCGGAGCACGACACGGCCGGCAGCAACGTGCTGCCGATGTATCGCGTCGGATAGCGCGGCACGGCGAATGCGCGGTGCGCGGCGTCATGCGCAGCGGCTGCAAATTGTGCGATGATGCGCCGCTTCGCGTTCGTCACAGAACGCCGCCATCGCGGCGCCCGTTTCCGGGCTGCCGCCGAGCCCTGACACTCCGGAGGCAGCATGCCCGCACAGCGCATTCAAGGCAGTACCCTGCATTACCACGATCATGGCACCGGGTTTCCGGTGCTGCTCGGGCACAGCTATCTGTGGGACGCCACGATGTGGGCGCCGCAGATCGATGCGCTGTCGAGCCGGTATCGCGTGATCGTGCCGGACCTGTGGGGGCATGGCGAATCGGGCGCGCTGCCGCAAGGCACGCACACGCTCGACGACCTCGCCGCGCACGCGAGCGCGCTGCTGGACGCGCTGGACATCGAACAGTGCGCGATCGTCGGGCTCAGCGTCGGCGGCATGTGGGGCGCGCGGCTCGCATTGCGCGAGCCGCGACGCGTGCGCTCGCTCGTGATCATGGACGCGTCGCTCGAAGCCGAGCCCGATGCGACGCGCACCCGCTATTTCGCGATGCTCGATGCGATCGAGGCCGCGGGCTGCATCGCGCCGCCGTTGCTCGACGCGATCGTGCCGCTGTTCTTCCGGCCGGACGTCAATCTGGAGGGCCCGGTGCCGGCCGCGTTTCGCCAAGCGCTCGCGAACCTGCCCGCCGACCGGCTGCGGCAATCGATCGCGCCGCTCGGCCGGCTGATTTTCGGCCGGCCCGACACGCTCGCGGCACTCGCCGAACTCGATGCCACGCGCACGCTGCTGATGTGCGGCGCGGGCGACATGGCGCGCCCGCCGTCGGAAACCGTGAAGATGGCGAACGTGATCGGCTGTGCGCACACGCTGGTGCCCGACGCCGGCCATATCTCGAACCTGGAAAATCCCGCGTTCGTCACGCGCGCGCTGCTCGACTGGTTCGACGCGCAGCAACTGCAGGCGAACTGACGATCGCGCGAACGGCGACGCCCGCGCAGGCCGCGCGGCGTCGCATCGATCCGCGTCACGCGCGCTCGCTGACCGGCGTGAACTTGCGATCGCGCACACGCGCTTCGTCGGCCCCGCCGCGCACGAGGCTCAACGCCTCCGCGCGGCTCGCGACGCACGGCCCGGAACCGGGCAGCGGCTGGCGCGCGGTCTCGCGCAGCGCGAGCACCGACACGATGCCGATGAACGACGCGCCCATCAGGTAGTACGCGGGCATCATCAGGTCGCCGGTGCGATCGACGAGCCATGCGGTGACGAGCGGCGTCGTGCCGCCGAACAGCGACACCGACACGTTGAAGCCGATCGCGAGCGCGCCGTAGCGGATCCGCGTCGGGAACAGCGCGGGCAGCGCCGACGGCATCACGCCGGTGAACGTCGACAGCAGGATGCCGTAGATCAGCATCCCGCCAAAGATCGGCAGCAAGCCGCCGGTGCGGATCAGCATCAGCGCCGGCACCGACAGCGCGAGCAGGCCCACGCAGCCGGCCATCATCACCGGCTTGCGGCCGATCTTGTCCGACAGATGCCCGGCGTACAGCGTCATCGGCATCATCAGCACCATCACGAGCAGCACCATGAAGAGCCCGAGCGATTCGCGCACGTGCAGCGTCGCCGACAGGTAGCTCGGCAGATACGACAGCGCCATGTAGTCGGTCACGTTGAAGATCAGCACGAGGCCGACGCATTGCAGCAGCGGCTTCCACTGTTCGACCAGCAGCGTCGCGAAGCGCTGCTTCGGCCGCGCGCGCTCGTCCGCTTCGCGTGCTTCGGCTTCCTTTTTGAATGCCGGCGTTTCCTCGAGCTTGAGCCGCACGTAGAGGCCGACGAGGCCGAGCGGGCCGGCGATGAAGAACGGCACGCGCCAGCCCCACGACAGCAGCGCTTCCTGCGACAGCGTGGCCGTCAACAGCGCGACCGTGGCCGCGCCGAGCGTATAGCCGATCAGCGTGCCGAACTCGAGGAAGCTGCCCATGAAGCCGCGGCGCCTGTCGGTCGAGAACTCGGCGATGAAGGTGGCGGCGCCGCCGTATTCGCCGCCGGTCGAGAAGCCCTGCACGAGGCGGGCGACGAGCAGCAGGATCGGGGCCATGATGCCGATCGACGCATAGCTCGGGATCAGGCCGATCGCGAAGGTACCGACGGCCATCATGATCATCGTGGCGGCGAGCACGCGCTGGCGGCCGATGCGGTCGCCGAGCGGGCCGAACACCATGCCGCCGAGCGGGCGCACGAGGAACGCGGCGGCGAACGTGCCGAAGGTGGCGAGCAACTGCGCGGACGGGCTGCTGGACGGGAAGAACACCTTGCCGAGCGTGACGGCGATATAGCTGTAGACGCCGAAGTCGAACCATTCCATCGCATTGCCGAACGCCATCGCGCCAACCGCGCGCTTGAGGACGGCCGGGTCGACGATCGTGACGTCATCCAGCTTGAGGGCCTTGCGCGAAGACCGGGCTTTCGCGGGGTGCGCTTGCGATGAACTCAATGAACGCTCCTGGAATTGCCTTGGCAACCGGCAGGCGCGCAGCGGGGCCGTGCGGGCCGACGGACAGCGAAGGCGGATATCTCGGGGATGCCTCGATGCCGGTGGCGTGACGCGCGCAGCGGACGACACCGGGCAGGCGTGTTGTGCGAACCAGTTTAGAGAAACGCGCGCGAGCGGCTATCGGTCATGCGCCCGGAACCCGGTGGTAAACGACACGCGGGCAGCCGCGCCGGTCGCGCGTGGTCGGGCCTCGGCCCGAAGTGCACGCTCATCTCGCCGCGCGCCTGCTGGCGGAAACCAGCAACGCGACGAACGCCGCTTCGTCCGCGCGCAGGCCGCGCGGCGTACGCCGGACCGCGAGCGTGGCGAGCGCGCCGGACTCGAACGCGTCGAGCACGGCCGGATGAATGTAGCAGCGCCGGCAGACGGCCGGCGTGTTGCGCAGCAGGTCGGCCACCGCTCGCACGGTTTCGACGATCTGCTTGCGCGCATGCGTGACGCCGCGATGCGGCGTGCGCCGCAACAATCCCAGCGCGTGCACGCTGCCGGCCCACGTCCGGTAATCCTTCGCGGTGAAATCGGCGCCGCCGGCCTCGCGCAGGTAGTCGTTCACGTCGGACGACCCGACCGGATGGCGTACGCCGTCGTCGTCCACATACTGGAACAGCTCGTGACCGGGCAGCTCCGCGCAGCGCCGCACGATCCGCGCGACCCGCGCGTCGTCGACCGTCACGTCGTGTTCGATCCCGCTCTTGCCGGCGAAGCGCAGGCGCACCCGGCCGGGCTGGATCTTCAAATGGCGCTTGCGCAGCGTCGTCAGCCCGTACGAGCCGTTTTCGCGCGCGTATTCCGCGTTGCCGATCCGCGCGAGCGTCGTGTCGAGCAAGCGGACGATCGTCGCGACGACCTTGTCGCGCGGCATGCCCGGCAACGCCAGATCGCGCGTGACGCGCGCGCGGATACGCGGCGGCGCCCGCGCGAACGCGGCCATCCGCGCGTACTTGTTCGCATCGCGGGTCGCGCGCCACTGCGGGTGATAGCGATACTGCTTGCGCCCGCGCGCGTCGCGGCCCGTCGCCTGCAGATGGCCGAGCGGATCCGCGCAGATCCACACGTCGGTATAGGCGGGCGGGATCGCGAGCGCGTCGATGCGGGCGATTTCCGCGGCATCGCGAATGCGTGTGCCGTCCTGCGCGTAGTACGCGAAGCCGTTGCGCAGCCGGCGGCGCGTGTAGCCGGGGTGGCGGTCGTCGACATGGCGCAGTGCGGCGACCGTGCCGGAAGCGTGCTGCTTCATGCCGCGGGGCGCCGGCCGGCGACGGCGACGGCGGCGGTGCGCGGCGACCCGCGTTCACGTGCAGCGATCATGCTTGTCTCCTTGGGTTCGCGTGAAGGGCGGGCGTCCGGCATGGGGTGCGAACAGCCATGGCGAGGGAGCAAGAACCGTGCGCCGCCCCGCGCGGGGCGGCCAGCGCGGTTAGGTGTTTATACGTATGCCGATTCGGATATCAGCCCAATCCAACATTTCATTGGAAGGTTATCGGACTTGTTCCTAGACTGATGCGGGGCATGTATACCGCGCCGGCCGGACACGCCGGCCGACGCAGCCCGATCCGCGCCAGCGCCAAGCAGAAACACAACAGCGCCGCGGCACACAACGACATCATCGGAGACGGACCATGACATTCATCAGGAAGCTGGCGGCAGGCGCGATCGTCGCCGCGGCGACGGTGCTGGCAGGCGGCGCGCACGCGCAGCAAAAGCCGATCACGCTCGGGTTCTCGCAAGTCGGCGCTGAAAGCGCATGGCGCACCGCGAACACCGTGTCGGTGAAGAGTGCAGCGAAGGACGCCGGCATCAACCTGAAGTTTTCCGACGCACAGCAGAAGCAGGAGAACCAGATTCGCGCGATCCGCTCGTTCATCGCGCAGAAGGTCGACGTGATCGCGTTCTCGCCGGTCGTCGAATCGGGCTGGGAGCCCGTGCTGACCGAGGCGAAGGCCGCGCATATCCCCGTGATCCTGACCGACCGCGGCGTCGACGTGAAGGACCCGTCGCTGTACGTGACGATGATCGGCTCCGACTTCCTCGAGGAAGGACGGCGCGCGGGGCACTGGCTGGAAGAGCGCTACAAGAACGACGCAGGCCCGATCAATATCGTCGAGCTGCAGGGCACGGTCGGCTCCGCGCCGGCCAACGATCGCCGCGCGGGCCTGCTCGAAGTGATCAAGAACAATCCGAAATTCAAGGTGATCGCCTCGCAGAGCGGCGACTTCACGCTCGCCGGCGGCAAGCAGGTGATGGAAGCGTTCGCGAAGACCTACGGCAAGCAGATCAACGTCGTCTACGCGCACAACGACGACATGGCGCTCGGCGCGATCCAGGCGATGGAAGAGGCCGGCATCAAGCCCGGCAAGGACGTGAGCGTCGTGTCGTTCGATGCGACGAAGGGCGGCTTCCAGGCGATGGTCGCGGGCAAGATCAACGTCGACGTCGAATGCAGCCCGCTGCTCGGCCCGCAACTGATGAGCGCGGTGAAGGACGTCGTCGCAGGCAAGCAGTTGCCCAAGCGCATCGTGACCAACGAGACGGTGTTCCCGATGAACGTCGCGGCGCAGGTGCTGCCGACCCGCAAGTACTGACCTGTCCGCCCCGGGCGGCGGCCTGGCGGCCGCCGTCCGGCGACGCTTCGAGGGAGGCTGCATGCAGAGTCCGCCGGTGGTCGAGATGATCGGCATCGACAAGTCGTTTCCGGGTGTCAGCGCGCTGCAGCGCGTCGATTTCCGGCTGTTTCCGGGCGAGATCCACGCGTTGATGGGCCAGAACGGCGCGGGCAAGTCGACGCTGATCAACGTGCTCACCGGTGTGCATGCGCACGATGCGGGCGAGATTCGCGTCGGCGGCGCGCCGGTGAACTTCGCCGCGCCGCGCGAGGCGGAGGCGGCCGGGATCCAGACGCTGTACCAGGAAGTGAACCTGTGCGCGAACCTGTCGGTCGCGGAGAACATCTTCGCGGGCCGGCAGCCGATGCGGCGCGGCGCGATCGACTGGAACACGATTCATGCACGGGCGCGCGACGCGCTCGCCGAACTCGACCTGTCGCTCGACGTCACGCGCTCGCTCGACGCGTATCCGATCGCCGTGCAGCAGATGGTCGCGATCGCGCGCGCGGTGTCGGTCGACGCACGCGTGCTGATTCTCGACGAGCCGACCTCGAGCCTCGACGACGGCGAGGTCGCGCGGCTGTTCGACGTGCTGCGCCGGCTGAAGGCGTCCGGCATCGCGATCCTGTTCGTCACGCATTTTCTCGAGCAGACCTATGCGGTGTCCGACCGGATCACCGTGATGCGCAACGGCGAGCGCGAAGGCGAATACCTCGCGCGCGACCTGCCGGTCGACGTGCTGGTCGCGAAGATGACCGGCCGCGAACGCATGTCCGACACGCTGCAGGCGGGCGCGGCGGCGGTCGAGCGTGACGCCGCGGCCGCCGCGCCGTTCCTGTCGATGCGGCAGGTCGGCCGGCGCGGGATGATGAGCGCGCTCGATCTCGACGTGCGCCCCGGCGAGATCGTCGGGCTGGCCGGGCTGCTCGGCTCGGGCCGCACCGAAACCGCGCAACTGGCGTTCGCCGCGGCGCGCCCGGATACCGGCGCGATCGAGATCGACGGCGCGCGCAAGCGGCTCGCGTCGCCGCACGACGCGGTGCGTAACGGCATCGCGTACTGCCCGGAAGACCGCAAGAAGGAGGGCATCGTCGCCGCGCTGTCGATCCGCGAGAACATCGTGCTCGCGCTGCAGGCGCGGCGCGGCTGGTGGCGGCTGATCGGGCGGGCGCGCCAGCGCGAGATCGCCGACACGTATATCGCGCGGCTCGGCATCAAGGCGCGCGACGCGGAGCAGCCGATCGGGCTGCTGTCGGGCGGCAACCAGCAGAAGGTGCTGCTCGCGCGCTGGCTCGCGACGGACCCGAAGCTGCTGATTCTCGACGAGCCGACGCGCGGCATCGACGTCGCCGCGAAGTTCGACATCATGGAGCGCGTGCTGGCGTTGTGCGCGCAGGGGCTGGCGATCCTGTTCATCTCGTCGGAGATCGGCGAGGTCGTGCGCGTGAGCCACCGGATCGCGGTGCTGCGCGACCGGCGCAAGGTCGCGGAATTGACGGGCGCCGATGCGTCCGAGGAGCAGGTTTACCGGTTGATCGCGGGAGGTCAGTCATGACGCGCTTGCGCACGCTGTTTCGTCATCCGCTCGCGTGGCCGGTGCTGACGCTCGCGCTGCTGTTCGCGCTGGACGTCGCGCATCGTCCGGGTTTCCTGTCGATCGTGCTGCTCGACGGCCACCTGTTCGGCGCGCCGATCGACATCCTGAATCGCGCGGCGCCGCTCGTGATCGTGTCGCTCGGGATGACGCTCGTGATCGCGACGCGCGGCATCGACATCTCGGTCGGCGCGATCGTCGCGATCGCAGGCGCCGCGGCCGCGACCGTGCTCGAGGCGGACCCGTCGCGGGTCGGCGCGGCGCTGGCCGCGGCGCTCGGCGTCGGGCTGCTGGCCGGCGCGTGGAACGGGCTGCTCGTCGCGTTCGTCGGGATGCAGCCGATCATCGCGACGCTGATCCTGATGGTGGCCGGGCGCGGCGTCGCGCAACTGCTGACGGGCGGCCAGATCATCCCGATCGGCGCGCCCGGCTATCTCGCGCTCGGCGGCGGCTATCTCGCGACCGTGCCGTGCGCGGTGTGGATCGCCGTCGCGACGATCGGCGCGATCGCGTTGCTCGTGAACCGCACGGCGCTCGGGCTGTTCATTCGCGCGATCGGCGTGAACCCGGTCGCGACGCGGCTCGTCGGGCTACGCTCGGGCGCGATCGTGTTCGGCGTGTATCTGTGCTCCGGCGTGATGTCGGCGCTCGCGGGCATTCTCGCGAGCTCGAACGTGCGCAGCGCCGACGGCAACAACGCCGGGCTGCTGCTCGAGCTCGACGCGATCCTCGCGGTCACGCTCGGCGGCACGTCGCTGCTCGGCGGCCGCTTCAGCCTCGCGGGCTCGGTGCTCGGCGCGCTGATCATCCAGACGCTGACCTACACGACCTATTCGATCGGCGTGCCGCCGGAGGCGACGCTCGTCGTCAAGGCGGTCGTCGTGATCGTCGTGACGCTGATCCAGTCGGACGCGGCGCGCGCGCTGCTGGTGCGGCACGCGTCGCGGCTGCTGCCTTTCGCGCGATCGCGCGCCACCACCACCGGAGCGACGCCGCGATGAACCGTTTCCTTGGCCGCCTCGCCGATCCGCGCACGCTGCCGATCGTCGTGACGATCGTGCTGTTCGTCGCGCTGTTCGGCTTCGGGTCCGTGATGTACACGGGCTTTTTCTCGATGCAGGTGCTGACCGGGCTGCTCGTCGACAACGCGTTCCTGCTGATCGTCGCGATCGGCATGACGTTCGTGATCGTGTCGGGCGGCATCGACCTGTCGGTCGGCTCCGTCGTTGCGCTGACAACGATCTTCTGCGCGGTCGGCGCCGAACGGCTGCACTGGCCC
Source organism: Burkholderia sp. AU32262 (assembly GCF_020419985.1). Taxonomy (NCBI): domain Bacteria; kingdom Pseudomonadati; phylum Pseudomonadota; class Betaproteobacteria; order Burkholderiales; family Burkholderiaceae; genus Burkholderia; species Burkholderia sp. AU32262. Next base: position 14,296 of record NZ_JAIZRS010000013.1, on the reverse strand, counting down.
GTGTGGGCGATCGTGCCGCTGGTGCTCGCGTTCGGCGCGCTGTATGGCGCGGCGATGGGCGCGCTGATCCACTATTTCCGGTTGCAGCCGTTCATCGTCACGCTCGCCGGGATGTTCCTCGCGCGCGGCGCGTGCTTCCTGATCACGACGCAGTCGATCACGATCAACGCGCCGGCGTTCCATGCGATCGCGGGCATCAGCGTGCCGGTCGGCGGCGGCACGCTGAGCGCCGGCGCGCTGATCGCGCTCGCGACGCTGGCCGTCGCGATCTACGTCGCGCATTTCACGCGCTTCGGCCGCAACGTGTATGCGGTCGGCGGCAACGAACGCTCGGCGCTGCTGATGGGCTTGCCGGTCGCGCGCACGAAGATCGGCGTCTATGCGCTGAGCGGCTTCTGTTCGGCGCTCGGCGGCGTGGTGTTCACGCTGTACGTGCTGTCGGGCTACGGGCTACAGGCGCAGGGAATGGAGCTCGACGCGATCGCCGCGACCGTGATCGGCGGCACGCTGCTGACGGGCGGCGTGGGCTACGTGATCGGTTCGGTGTTCGGGGTCGGCATCCTCGGCACGATCCAGGTGCTGATCACGTTCGACGGCACGCTGAGTTCGTGGTGGACGCGGATCGTGATCGGTGCGCTGCTGTGCGTGTTCTGCGTGCTGCAGCGGGTCATCGAGCGGCACGCGACGCGGCGGCGCACCGGCGGCACCGGCCTCGGCGCGCGGCGGCCGGCGCGCGATGCCGCGCCCGCGCGGCCGGCGCCGCCCGAAGAGGACGTCGCGCTGGTCTCGACGATGCGGCGGTCGTAGCGCGCCCGGCCACCCTTGCGCGGAGAGTGCGAAATGAAGCGCGATGGTCCGGTGACGGGCGTGGCCGATGCGCGGCCGGCGAGCATGGCCGCCCGCGCCGTCAGGCCGGCCCGGTCGCGTCCGCCTCGGTGTCGAACGACGTATCCGCGACGCGCGTGCGCTTCAGCGAGCCGGCCAGTTTTTCGATTGCGTGCAGATCCAGCGCATCGAGGTGCTCGCGCATTTCCTGCACGAACGGCGCATGATCCGGTTCGGCCACATACCGGCCGAGCCATTCCTCGATATCGGTCAGCCGGCCTTCGCCGGCGAGCACGATCAGTTCGGCGAGCGCATCGGCGGGCGGGCTGCGCATCGCGGGCGCGGCGCTGGCCGGCGCCGCTTCGTCGGCGGGATCGAACCGCCTGACGAGCCCCGACACCGGCGCGAGCGCGTGGCCGAGGGCCGGCGCGACGACCGCGAACGAGAACGTCGTGCCGACGCCCGGCTGGCTCGCGACGGCCAGCTCGCCGCCCATCGCGGCGACGATGCGCTGCGCGATGAACAGGCCCAGCCCGGTGCCGCCGTTCACGGCCTGCACCTGCTGGTACGCGCGGAAGATGTCGGCGGTCGCGCCGATGTCGATGCCGATGCCCGTGTCGGCCACCTCGAACAGCAGGCGCCATGCATCGCCTTCGCGCGCCGCGTGAACCGACAGCGTGACCGTGCCGTTGCGCGTGAATTTCGATGCGTTCGACAACAGGTTCAGCAGCACCTGTTGCAGCCGGATACCGTCGATCAGCACCGTGCGCGGCAGCGGCGTGACGGGTTGGTAGACGAACCGGTTGTCCTGCTGCGCGCATAGCGCGACCGCGTAGTGGCCGATGTCGTCCAGCAGCCCGGGCAGGTCGGTGCGGTCGGGCGCGACGCCGAGCGGCTGGAGTTCGGCCTTCGTGAACGCGAGCAATTCGTCGATCAGCGTGAGCTGGTAGCGGATGCTGCGGTCGATCGACCGGATCAGCCGCGCCTGGCCGTGCGTCGCGCCTTCCAGCAGCAGCTTCGCATAGCCGTTGATCGTCGACAGCGGCGCGCGCAGGTCGTGGCTGACATAGCCGAGCGTCTCGATCTTCTGCTGCATGTGCGTCCTCGACTCCTGCAATGCATCGTTGAGCGCCACCGTGCGGCGCGCGACTTCGTCGCGCAGCCGGTCCTGCTCGGTGAGCTGCCAGTGCTCGAGCCGCTTGCGCGCCTCGGTGCGCTGCCGGCCCACGTGGTGGATCCACGCGGCCAGCACCAGCAGGTGCGTCGCGAGCCCGATGATCGCGATGACGGGGTTCGGAAAGACGTCGGACCGGATCCACGAGAGCAGCGGCGGCAGCGCATCGCGGCCGTCGAGCAAGCGGATCAGCATGTTGAACGTCGCGAACGCCACCGCGATCAACATCACGCGGGCCGTCGGCGTGCGCCGGATCACGAGCGTCAGCGCCAGGCTGATGTTCACGACCGCGAGCACGGTGTTCAGCCACAGGCAGAACCGGGCGAAGGTCGCCAGATCGCCGAACGCCGCGCCGGCGATCCCCGCGCATTCGAGCGCGAGAAACACCACGTACACCGCGCGCATCGGCATCCTCGCCTTCTCGCGATGCGCGACCATCAGGATGAACACGATGAAGCACGCGACCGACAGGTACACGAAGATCGTTTCGCCGCGCGTCGACCACTCGCGCGCGCCGGGCGACAAGGCCATCGCGAGATAGCCGCGATACGCGGCCTCGAACAGCGCGGTGTTCAGGGTCAGCACGGCCAGCACGAGGAACACGCCGCTGCGCGAGAAAAAGCCGATCAGCAGCGCACACCAGACGAGGGCGAGCAACCCGCCGAAGAAGCCGAAGTTCCACATCGACGCGTGCAATTCCTGCGCGGTCCACGCGTCGCGGGTGAACGCGACCGGCGCGAGCCGCATTTCCTTGCGCGACGTGATGCGGATCAGCACGGGGAGCCGTTCGCCCGCGGGCAGCGTGACGTCGAGGGTCGGGTAGCGCGACGGCGCGTCGCGCGCATCGCCGCGATCGGCCGGGAAGCTGCGCTCGAGCATCCATTGGCCGTGCAGCGCGACATAGAAGTCGGCCCGGTCGACGCGCGCATCGCGAATCGCGAGCACCAGCGGGCGCGTCTCGCTGTCGCGGTTGACCAGCGTCGCGCGCACCCACCATGCCGAGCGCGAAAACATCACGTTGAACGAGGGCGCGGTTGCCGTGGCTGCGTGGCGGGCCGGGTCGGCGAGCCGGGCGGCGACCGCGTCGACGGACAGCGCCCCGCCGGCGTCCTCGAAAACCGATACGGCTTCGAGTCCCGCGGCGTTCGGCGTCGTCGCGGCGCGGGCCGTCGCACATGTGACGGCCAGCGCCGCGAGCAGCAGGAGCACCGCGCGACATCCGGCCGTCCATGCCGCGTATTGCCTACGCATCGCCGTGGCGCCCCGCCGGTGCGGCCGGCGCGTCGACCGCGTGGCGCTGGCGCCGCCAGTCGGACGGCGTGATGCCGAAGCGCTCGCGGAACGCCGTCGCGAAATTGCCGGGCGTGGAAAAGCCGATTTCCTCGGCGATGTCGCCGATCCCCATCGACGTTTCCGCCAGGAAGTGCATCGCGGCGCGCAGGCGCGTGTCGCGCAGGTACTCGAATACGGTCTGGCCGAGATGGTCGCGGAATACGCGGGACAGCCGCTTCTCGTGCGTACCGACCTGCTTCGCGAGATCCTCGAGCGCCGGCGGATGGCGCAGGTTGCGCAGCAGCACGTCGCTCGCCGCGCGCACGAGCGCCGCATCGGGGTTGTCGGGCAATTCGGGCAGGTGCGCGAACGGCTGGCTGCGTCGCACGCGCTTCAGGTGATTGCGAACCCGCGCGATGACTTCCGCCGGCTCGAACGGCTTGACGATGTAGTCGATCGCACCCGTTTCGAGCCCCGCGATCCGATCCTCGAGGTCGCCCGCGGCCGTCAGGATGATGACCGGAATGGATTGCGTGGACGGTGTGGACGCCAGCAGCCGGCTCGCGGCGAAACCGTCCATGCGCGGCATGCGCACGTCCATCAGGATCAGATCGGGCGCGATCGCTTGCGCGCGGTGATAGGCCTGCAGTCCGTCGAACGCGACGCTGATCCGGCACTGCGCGGTGCGCAGGATTTCGGTCAGGAGCCGCAGGTCGTTCGGCCGATCGTCGACGATGAGAATATGCGCGCCAGCGAGATCCGGCGTGATGCGAGGCGATGCCGGACTGGGCAGGCGGGATGGCATGGTTGCGAACGCGTGGGAAGGAGTGGCCTGTCAGGTCGGGGGCAGTGCTATCTGCACGATTGTTGCAAAAAATTATATGCCGACGGCAACCTCGATTGTGAGGATTCCGTGCGGCGCGTGTGGGCTTGTCGCACGGGCGTAGTGGCGGCAGCGCGGTGGTGTTGTCCGCCCTAGACAAAACGGAGCGGAAAAATGTGCCGAACCGATTTCGCCGGTTTCGGACTTTATTTCCGATTTAATGATTTGAAGAGCTGGAGTGGCCCGGACGATGAATTCGTGCGTGAGATATCGAAATTCGCTGTATCGGTGTAAATCGAATCCGCTCGTTTCTCGTCATCCCGGTTAAGTTTTCGTTGATATCGGGTCGATATTCTTGTTGGCGGAAAATCGCGTTTGCCGAAAAATATGTATGAATGTAAATGCCGTCCGCTCCGGAAAAGGGTTTTTCCGCTGCGGAAAAGGTTTGTTTGGACGAATGCCTGCACACTAGCCCCGGTGCGGCTGGAATCGGTTCTTTCGCTGCTTCGGATTGCCGGGAGGATTGCTGTCGTCGCCGCCGCTTTCATGGCAGCCGACATTCGATGGCGCATTGAATGATGGTATTCCCGGATGTTGGGAATGCCGGTAACAAAAGAATAACGGGCACGAGGGTAATGAAAACGTCATGATTCGCGAGATTTTTCGACATACAGGACGAATCGAGAAATGACGGGTTGGGCTGGGTGCAAGGCATCGAGCGAGAAGAAAATCGTCAAGTAAATTCGATCGATTAATTCGATGCCGGGGCCGTGCGGTGAGTAGCCGGCTTTTCCGGGAAATCCGGAAAAGCCGGTCGCCCGCCGGACGGAAAAGGGGTGAGCGACTTCGTGTGAGCCGTCGGGCGCTGTATCGATCCCGCAGGCCGCGCGCGGCGCTCTTCGAATCAGGCGGATACGAAAAACATGAATACGACAAGCATGGCAGGTCAGCGCGCCGGGTCGATCGATCCGGTGCGGGCTGTCAGCGTCGGCGATCCGGCGGCGCGTGCGTCAGATCCGGGGACTGCATGGCGCCTTTCACCGCCTGAATGACATATGACGGGCCGCCCGCGATGCGGGCCGGCATCCGTTCGTCCAGCGTCCGAGCGACGCTTTTCCAATGAGATTCGAAGTTGCCCTTCGGCGGGTGCGGCGGTGTGCGCGCGCGGATTCGCGGTGCGTCGTGCGCCGTGTCGCCGCCGGGCGGGCGATGTCGACTTCCGTGAATCGATAACCGGTGATCGCCATCGCGCATCGTGCCGAACGGGCATGCGCGGCGGTCGGTCGCGCACTCGCGATATGGGGCGAGCGTGTCAGGCAACGCTGTTCGTAGTTTTGATTAGTGATACGAAGTGAGAAGCGAGGCGTCGCGAGACAGGCGCAAGCGGAGCAGGTCCGCGCCGCGCCTGGCGCCGCGTTCGCTGTTGTGTCATCCAGCACATGAGAACCGAGGGAACACAAGATGAACAAGTCGTTCAAGTCGATCTGGAACGAAGCACTGGGCGCCTGGGTTGCGGCGTCGGAGCTCGATCGTGCGCGCGGCAAGCGGGTCGCGTCGTCGAGAAGCGCGTCCGTGCATGCGGCAGACGCGGGCATCGCGACGAAGCCGGCGCTCTCGCCCAGACGGCTCGTCGTGATGATGACGGCCGCGTATCTCGGGCTGTTCCAGGCCGGTGCGCATGCGCAATATTCGGCGGGTGGCGGCTCCGCGACCGGGGGCGCCAGTTCGACGGCGATCGGCAACGGTTCCGTGGCGTCGCAGGTGAATGCGACCTCTTACGGCAATCTGTCGACGGCGGCTGGCCTGTCGTCCACGGCGATCGGCCCCGGCGCGCATGCAATGGCCGATGGCGGGACGGCCATCGGCATCAATTCGCAGGTGACCGGCTTCAACGGCGTGGCGCTGGGCGTGCAGTCGATTGGCAGCGGCACTTTTTCAGTTGCCGTCGGCAATCTCTCGAGCGCGACCCAAAACGGCGCGGTGGCGATGGGCAGCGGCGCGGCTGCGACCGGCGCTTCGGCCATCGGGCTCGGCAACAACGCGCTGGCGTCCGGCCAGTATGCGGCCGCGCTCGGTCTCGGCGCGAGTGCGGTGGGCGCTCAAAGCGTCTCGCTCGGCTATGCGTCGAACGCAACCGATACGGGCTCGGTCGCGCTCGGCAATCAGTCGACGAGTTCGGGAGCGGCCGGCGTCGCGGTGGGCAGCGGCGCGCTGGCTTCCGGTAATTCCGGCGTCGCGATGGGCGTCAACAGCGGCGCGAAGGGCACGTCGTCGATCGCGATCGGCTGGGGCGGCACCGCGGGCGTGCCCGGCTCGGGCACGCAGTCGCTCGGCGCCAATTCGATCGCGATGGGCTCGAATACGACGGCCAGCGCCAACAATGCGCTTGCGTTCGGCGTGAACACAGTCGGATCGGGCGTCAGTTCGGTCGCGATCGGCATTCAATCGAGCGCGACGCAGCAGTTCGGCCTGGCGTTGGGCAATCTCGCGCTCGCCGCCGGCGCAGGGGGCACGGCCCTGGGCTCCAGCGCGACGGCATCGCAGACCAACGCGTTCGCGGCGGGCACCTCTAGCAAGGCGACCGCCACCAATGCGATCGCGCTGGGCACGCAGGCCACGTCCGCCGCCACGAACACGGTCGCCCTGGGGGCCGCGTCTTCGGCGATCGACGACGGCAGTGTTGCCATCGGCGCATCGTCGATCGCCGGCAACAGCACCGGCACGCCGACCTATCGTGCTACGGCGGTCGGTACCGGCAGCCAGGCGACAGGTCAGTTCTCGTCCGCATTCGGCGCGACCGCGGTCGCGACGGGTACTGCCGCCGTGGCGATCGGCGATGCCGCCAATGCGTCGGCCACCAACGCGATTGCCATGGGCAGCAGCGCCGCCGCCGATTCCGGCAACGCCGTCGCGATCGGCACGGGCGCCACCGCGACGGGCGGCACCGCGGTTTCCATCGGCGCGGGCAACACTGCGGTCGGCAACGGTGCGGTAGCGATCGGCGATCCGAGTTACGCCAGCGGCACCGGTGCTTTCACGGGTGGGGCGAACAACATCGCCAATAGCGACGGCACCGCATCTGCGACGGTCACCAATCAAGCCAATGGCGCGGTGGCGATCGGCAACAACAACAAGGCGATCGGTCAGGGCAGCGTCGCATTGGGCAACGGTTCGACGGCGGGTGCGGCGGGGATGGCCGGCAATATCGCGTTGGGTGACGGCGCGACGGCGGCGACCCGCGCCGGCGACGTCGCGCTCGGCTCCGGGTCGGTGACGGCCGCGCCGAATCCGACGTCGACCGGCACCATCGGCGGCGTCACGTACACGTTCAACGGCGTCAATCCGACCAGCGTCGTCAGCGTCGGCGCGGCGGGCAGCGAGCGCCAGATCACCAACGTCGCGGCCGGGCGAATCAGTTCGTCGAGCACGGACGCGATCAACGGATCGCAACTCGCCGCGACGAACACCGCGCTCGATTCGCTGTCGACGTCGACGGCGTCGAGCATCACGTCGCTGTCCACGTCTACGTCCACCGGCATCGGTTCGTTGTCCACCGGGTTGAGCTCGACCATTAGCTCGGTGGCGTCGCTGTCCACGTCGACGTCGACGGGCATCAGTTCGCTGTCCACCGGCCTGAGCTCGACCAACAGCACGATCACGTCGCTGTCGACTTCGACCTCGACCGTCGTCGGCTCGCTGTCCACGGGCCTGAGCTCGACGAACAGCAACCTGACGTCGCTGTCGACTTCGACGTCGACCGTCGCCGGCTCGCTGTCCACCGGCTTGAGCTCGACCAACAGCACGATCACGTCGCTGTCGACTTCGACGTCGACGGTCGTCGGTTCGCTGTCCACCGGCCTGAGCTCGACGAACAGCAGCCTGACCTCGCTGTCCACGGCCACGTCGACCGGCATCGGCTCGCTGTCCACCAGCCTGAGCTCGATCACGAACAACAACACGAACCTCGGCAACAGCACGGCCGGTGCGATCGGCGGCGGCGCCACCTACGATCCGACCACCGGCACGATCTCGGCGCCGTCGTACGTGACGTACAACAGCGACGGTTCCACGACGATCAACAACAACGTCGGCTCGGCGATCGACAACATCAACGCGAACGGCATCAAGTACTTCCACGCGAATTCGACCGCGCCGGACAGCCAGGCGCTCGGCCTCGACAGCGTCGCGATCGGCCCGAACGCGATCTCGCGCGTGGACGGCAGCATCGCGCTCGGATTGGGCTCGGTCGCCGACCGCGCGACGGCGCCGTCGTCCGGCATCATCCGCAACGGCAGCGCGTCGATCCCGTTCGACACGACCGACCAGACGCTGCTCGGCGCGGTATCGGTCGGCGACGCGACGAACAGGACCTACCGCCAGATCACCAACGTCGCCGACGGCACCGGCCAGCAGGATGCGGTAACGGTGCGGCAGTTGACCGGCGCGCTGCAATCGTTCGCGGTGACGGGCCAGAAGTACTTCCACGCGAATTCGACGGCGGGGGATTCGCTGGCCGTCGGCGCGGAATCGATCGCGGTCGGGCCGACGACGGTCGTCAACGGCGACAACGGCGTGGGTATCGGCAACGGTGCGATCGTCGACCAGACCGCGCCGGGCGGGGTCGCGATCGGCCAGGCGGCGAGTTCCGCGCAGGCCGACGCGATCGCGCTGGGCAGCGGCGCGACTGCGACCGGCGCGCAGTCGGTCGCGCAGGGCGCGAATGCGGTGGCGGTCAGCGTGGGCAGCGTCGCGCTCGGCTCGGGTGCACGCGGCAGCGCGACCGATGCGCTCGCGCTCGGCGCCGGCGCATCGGCGACGTTCGCGAACAGCGTCGCGCTCGGCGCCGGTTCGCTGACCACGGTCGGCGCGCTGACGAACTACGTCGCGTACGGGCTGAGCAGCCCGCAGTCGTCGGCCGGCGAAGTGAACATCGGCAATCGCCAGATCACTGGGCTCGCGGCCGGCAAGAACGGCACCGACGCGGTGAACGTGTCGCAGCTCGATTCGGTCGCGAACCAGTTGACGACGCTGATCGACCAGCGTACGACCAACCTCGGCGGGCAGTACACGACGAACCCGACCGGCGGCAACGTGCCGCCGGGGGCGAGCGGCTCGAACTCGTCGGCGGGCGGCTCGGGCGCGGTCGCGTCGGGCTCCAACAGCACGGCGGTCGGCAACGGTTCGACGGCGTCGGGCAACGGCTCGACGGCGATCGGCGTCGGCTCGACCGCGTCGGGCAACAACTCGACGGCGATCGGCACGGGCAGCAACGACGGCGGGCGCTCGAACGTGGTCGCGGTCGGCTCGGCGGATTCGGCGCGGCAGGTCGTGAACGTCGCGGCGGGCACGCAGGGCACCGACGCGGTGAACGTGAACCAGTTGAACGCGGTATCGAACCAGTTCACGCAGTCGCTGAACACGGTCAACAACCAGCTCACGCAGATGCAGCAGCAGATCCAGCAGACCGATTCGATGGCCCGCGAGGGGATCGCCGCGACCGCCGCGATGGCGTCGATCCCGCACATGGACCGCGATTCGAACTTCGCGATGGGGGTCGGCACGGCGACGTTCCAGGGCCAGAAGGCCATGGCGGTCGGTGTGCAGGCGCGCGTCACGGAGAACCTGAAGGCGACGCTGAACGGCGGCTTCGCCGGCAGCCAGCGCGTGGTCGGCGCGGGCATGCTGTACCAGTGGAAGTGATCGCGCGCAGCGGTTCGTTCCGGCACGCGTTGCCGGAGCGGGCCGCGCCGAACGCAAACACGCGCGGATGCGTCGCGACATCGCGCCGCACGCGCCGTGCTCATCGCATTCTCGGAGTCATCAAGTGAAAAACATCCATCTTGCCCTGCTGGCGTCCGTCGTTTCCCTCGCGGCCTGTTCGAGTGCGTCGGGGCCGACGTACAACGCGTACGAACTGCAGCCGCGAAACGGCATCCGGACGTTCCAGGTCGACTGCCACGGCATCCTGTCGAGCGCGAAGACCTGCATGAAGGTCGCGACGCGCATGTGCGGCAACGAGGCCGTGCGCCTCGTCGACACCACCACGCCGTACCGCGACGGCGCCGATGCGCATTCGATCGTGTTCCAGTGCGGCGCGGCGCCCGCGCCGGCCGCCGAGGCCGTTACGCCGGCGCCCGTGCCGGCCGAAAAAGTGAGCCTGACCGGCGATGCATACTTCGCGACCGACTCGGCCGTGCTGACGCCGGCCGCGACCGCCGCGCTCGACACGCTGCTGAGCCGGCAGAGCGACAAGCATTTCGCGCGCGTGGAAGTGGACGGCTATACCGACGCGACCGGCTCGGATGCGCACAATCAGGCGCTGTCGAAGCGCCGGGCGGATGCCGTCGCCGGCTATCTGCGCGAGCACGGGCTGAAGGCCGATGCGTTTGCCGCGGTCGGCCACGGGGAGGCGAACCCGGCGGCATCGAACGATACCGCCGAAGGACGCGCGCGCAATCGTCGCGTGGAAATCTCGCTGCAGAAGTAGGACGCTGCAAGCCGGTTGCCGCAAGCGTGGCCGTCGAAGCCGGACGGCTCGCTTGCGGCAATGATGCTCGGCGTGGACGACGAGTGGCGCGAACCGCCCGTCCGCGGCGTGCGAACGCAGGGTTCGTCGCATCGACGCCGCCGACGCGGGGCGACTGGCGTCCGGCACGCGGATCGCCCTGCGCACCGGGCCGCGGATCGGCGCTCAGTGCCTGATCATGCAGACGGCCACGATCTCGTACCCCGGGTCGGCATGCGCGCTCGCGGCTTTCTCCGCTTCGTCGTACGAATCGAAGGAGGCCGCGTCTTCGATGGCCGGCGCCATGCCGATATCGCCGTCCTCGGCGGTGCAGAGGAACTGCTCGCCGGTCTTCACGACGTAGATGGACATCATGATTCCCTCCATGGTTTGCAGGGGGAAGTTCCAGTCTAGCAGGCGCGAAGCAAGCCGGCGGCCGACGTGAATCCCGATTGTCAATCGGGGCCGGTTGGTTGATTCATCCCGCCGCGAAGGGTCGGATTCGCGGCCTTGGGCCGCAGCCGGGCCGTGACGCGCGCGGCTGCGCAAAGCCGTGCACAATACGCGCATGCGCACCCCAGATCTTGAATCCCTCGTCGCCGTCACCATGCCCTTCGGAAAATACAAAGGGCGACTCCTTGCCGACCTGCCCGGGCCTTACCTCAACTGGCTGGCGCGTGAAGGCTTCCCGCGCGGCGAAATCGGCCGGCAGCTCGCGCTGATGCACGAGATCGACCATAACGGCCTGAGGCGCCTGCTCGAGCCGCTGCGCAAACCCGCGTAGCGCGACCGCGGGTCGCACGCCCGACAACGCCGGCAGTCGCGCTTCGGGCGGCCGTCAAACCGCCTGATCCTGCACGGTCGCCGCTGCTTTCCGGCGCGCCGCTGCATTCGTGGGCATCACCACCGCCGTGCCCTCCACGACGACGAGGCCGTCGACTTCGCAGCGCGTTTCCAGCACGACCCGACGCCGGCTCGCGAGAATCTCCTTGACCGTCACCGTCGCGCAGACCGTTTCGCCCAGCTTGACCGGGCGGCGGAATTGCAGATCCTGCGACAGATAGATCGAGCCGGGCCCTGGCAGATGCGTCGCGATCGCCGCCGATATCACGGAGGCGGACAACATGCCGTGCGCGATGCGGCCGCCGAAAAAAGTTCGCTGCGCATAGGCCTCGTCGAGATGCACGGGGTTCCGGTCGCCGGTCGCGTTCGCGAACAGCAGCACGTCGTGCTCGGAAAGAGTTTTCGAAAAGCACGCGTTCATGCCGGGCATGAGATCCTCGAGATCGTATCCGCCTTCGTCGTTCATCGTCGTTTCCTGTGTCGTTCGTGCCGCATGGTGTGGGAGAGAGGTGGAACGCGGTCGTCTTCATGCCTGCACGTCGTCGTGCTCGCGCGCCGCATGCGGAGCCGCCGAGGCGAACGAACGGCTCGCCTCGGCGAGCGCCCATTGCACGGCCAGCACGCCGGCATGAGGCAACGCGGCGACGATGGCCTCGACGATCTCGGGTCGCGATGCGCCCGACCGCCGTGCGTCGCGGATGTGCGCGGCGAGCGCGTCGGCGTCGGCATTGCGCGCGAGGCAGGTCAGGCACGCGATTGCCGTCAGGTGGCGCGCCTTCGCCTGCTCGACCGGCTCATCGCCCGATGCCGCGCTGGCCAGCCGATCGATGCCACGCTCGATCGCGGACGACATGTCCACAAAGCCGCCTACCGCGTCCGACGGATACAGGTCGCGTTGCAGCGCATGCCGCTCGGCCGGTGCATCGGCCTGGATTCCCGCCGAGTCGTCCGGCGCCCCATTGAGCGCACTGAACGCATCGAACGCGTCGAGCACGATGCGCGACACGGGCAGTACGAGCGGCCAGCCGATGTAGCCGGTCAGTTGAATCAATACCTCCGTCAGTTCGCCGCGCGTCCAGCCCGCGTGCAGGCAGTCGTTCACGTGTACGCGAACCGCATCGTGCCGGTTTTCGCGCGCGATGACGATGGCAAGCGCGGCGAGCCGGCGCTCTTTCGGCGTCAGCGCATCGAACGGCCGTTGCCGGCGCTCAAGCAACGTGGCGATCGTCGCTTCGGGATCCTCTAAAAAATCGACGTCGACGTCGATATCGATGGCACGTTCGCGCAACAACCCGGCGATGTGGCGTATCGCGGCCGCGGCCACCGGCACGCCTGCGTAATGGAGCGTCTCGAACGCCGTGTCGAGCACCGCGTGCGGCGTCCAGCCGGTATTCAACATGCCGCCCGCATGGTATTTCAGTGCGCCATCCGCATTGCCCATCGTCGCGAGTACCGCGACCGTCACGAGTTCCCGGTGCTTCAGCGAGAGGTTGGGGCGGGCGATGATGTCGGCATATGCGCCCTCGACGAGCAATCGCTTGAAATCGGGGTCGAGACGGTCGAGTGCCGCGCTCAGCCCGACGAAGCCTTCGTCGCCGATCGCGTGTATGACGGACATGCCGAGTTCATGCCGGGTGATCGTATTCGTACGCATGGAAGGCCGATGGTTGAACGCGGAGTGTCGTGACGTCAGCGATGATATTCGTCCGTTCGACAATCAAATTTGAACTTTTTTCACTTTTCATCGGCGCACGCTTTTCGCCGTCTAGAATCCATCCGGTCAAGAACCGACGATTCATTTTCGATCTGAAAAATCGGGATGGTGATGACGGGGCCTGCATATCAATGCGACTGGAGAATACGATGCTGAAGCTTCATGAAAAAGTCGCCCTCGTGACCGGGGGAAGTTCGGGTATCGGCCGGACCACGGCGTTGTTGTTTGCCAGGGAAGGCGCGCGGGTCGCGATCGCGTCGCGCCGCATCGACGAAGGTCTGGCCGTCGTCGAGGAGATCCGCCGCGCGGGCGGCGAAGCGCTGTTCGTGAAGACCGATGTATCGAGCGCGGAGGATTGCGCGCGGATGGTCGCGCAGACCGTGCACGAATTCGGCAGGCTCGATATTGCGTTCAACAACGCCGGCGTGGAGGCATTCGGCAAAGCCGTGGCCGATACCGACGAGGCGAGCTGGGATTACGTGATGAATATCAATCTGAAAGGGATGTTCCTTTCGATGAAATACGAAATTCCCGAAATGCTGAAAGCGGGCAGCGGTGCGATCGTCAATATGTCGTCCACTTATGGCCTCGTGGCGTCTGCATTCGGCGGCTGCAGTTATCACGCGTCGAAGGCCGGGATTCTCGGGCTGACGAAAGCGGCCGCGCTCGAATACGCGAAGCAGAATATCCGTGTCAATGCGATCTGCCCGGCGTTCGTGGCGACGGCGATGGTGGAGAAGTTTCTCGATGAAACCGGCATGACCGACCAGATCAAGGCGTTTCATCCGGTCGGCCGGCTGGGCACCGAACAGGAAATCGCCGAGGCGGTCGCGTTCCTCGCGAGCGACGCGTCTTCGTTCATGACCGGTACCGCACTGTCGGTGGACGGCGGGATGGCCGCGGCCTAGTGTCCTGTTCCGCTGATTCGCGAGCAAAGTCGATGCAGCTTTTCGAGGATGGAATCGGCTGACGCGGTCCAGACGAACGGTTTGCAGTTTTCGTTGTAGTGGGAAACGAATTGATCGATTCGCTTGACCAGTTGTTTGACCGAGCCGAACGAGCCTCTACGAATCGCCTTGTCGGTGATCAACGCAAAGAAGCGTTCGACCTGGTTGAGCCACGAACTGTAGGTGGGAATGA